>NZ_BAAALT010000090.1:0-25594 GCF_039528515.1 Luedemannella flava | reverse complement strand
GACGGCCGCCGCGAGCGCGGCCGGGTCGGCCGGTGCCGGGCGGTCCTGACCCAGGGCCACGCCGGCGGCGCCCGAGGCGAGCACCACGAGGCTGAAAGCGCTGAGCGCAGCCCGGGGGGTGATCGGGCGGCGTCCCGCGCGTCGGTGAGCGGCCACGAGTCGCTCCCTTTCGGTTGGGGGCTGAGCGCCGGGGGTTGACGCACAGCTCCCCGACCTTGCCCGCGGTTGGCCGCGAGGGCCAAACGAACGGCCGACAATCGTGAACCATGTCACAGGCAATAGGTGAAACCGGGCTTTAAGGGTTCGAAACACGCCGTTCGTGTATCCGGCGGTTGCTTCGGGGACGGGCGGCGCGCACGATCTGCCCATGACGACGCCAAGGGACGTGACCAGCGGATCTCGCGCGCACCGCGCGTACTCCGTGGTGGTCTTCATTGTCCTGGCGTCGTTGGACAACGTGGCGATCGGTCTGGTGCCACCGCTCTACCGGCCCATCGCGGCCGACCTCGGAGTGTCCGAAAAGGTCGTCGGCGCGGTCACCGCGCTGAGCTACCTGGTCACCGCGATCGCGGCCGTCTGCTGGGCCTATCTCGGCGACCGGACGCGCCGCAAGCCGCTGCTCATGGTGGGCACCGTCATCTGGTCCGTCGGCATCGCGGCCACCGCGACCGTCGAGGACTACGCCGGGTTCCTCGCCGCGCAGCTGCTGGCCTCCGTCGGGCTCGGCGCCGTGGCGTCGGTGGGCTTCTCCGTCGTCAGCGACCTCATCTCGCCGCGCCGGCGCGGCCTCGTCATGAGCTTCTGGGGGCTGTCACAGGGCGTCGGCACGCTCGTCGGCACGCTGCTCGCGGGCGCGCTGGGCGCCACGCACTGGCGCGAGCCGTTCGGGCTGCTGGCGATCGTCGGCGTGGTCGCCACCGTCGCCTACCTGTTCACCTACGACACGCGCCGCGGGCAGAGCGAGCCCGCGCTGGCCGCCGTCTTCGCCGCCGGCGAGGACTACGACTACCGCATCACCCGCGCCGACGTGCCCGCGATCCTCGGGCGGCGCACCAACCGCTGGCTCATCCTGCAAGGGCTCACGGCGCAGGTGGTGTTCGGCTCGCTGGCCTGGCTGCCGCAACTGTTCCAGGCCCGCGCGCTGGACCTCGGCTACGCCGAGCCGACCGCGATCCGCATCGGCGCCATCTTCGCCACCATCTTCCAGCTCGGCGGCGCGCTGTCGATCCTCGGCGGGCTCGTCGGTGACCGGCTGCAGCGGCGTACTCCCCGGGGTCGTGCCCTGGTCGCGGCCGTGGGCATTCTCGCGGGCATCCCGTTCTACGTGGTGCTGTTCTTCCTGCCGCTGCGCCTGAGCGTCACCGCGGACGCCTCGACCGGCGAGATTCTCGGGTACGCGCTGGGCTCGCTGTTCACGGACCCGACCATGGCGCTGGCGTTCCTGGCGGCGGTGACCGCGCTCGCGCTGACGTCGGCCAACTCGCCCAACTGGTTCTCCCTCATCGCCGACGTGAACCCGCCCGAGCACCGGGGCACGGTCTACAGCCTCGGCAACCTGGTCAACGGCGTGGGCCGGGCGATCGGCAACAGCATGTACGGGGTGGTGCTGGGCGCCTTCGGCGGACCGTCGGGCGGCGCCCACGCGTACGCGACGGGGCTCGCGGTCTTCCAGGCGTTCTTCGTCCCGACCGGCGTCATGTACTACCTCGCGTCGCGCACGGCGCCGGGCGACATCGCGGCGGTCGACGCGACGCTGCGCGCGCGGGCACGGTCCACGTTGGAGTCCCAGGTAGCGCAGCGTAATGGTGACGTCGCTCTGGCCGATCGGCCGGTCGACGGTTCATAGATCGCCGTCCTACGGTGTGGAGGTGCTGACCGCGCCTGCATCTGCACGTGCGTCTGCCGCGTCACGCGGCGGGACGCAGTGCCCAGGCGGGCGCGGTGACCACGGGCGCGGGTCGGGCCGTCGGCAGGGCGCCGACGATCGCGTTCTGCACGGCGTAGGTCCACGGCAGGCGCCAGTCGACCGTCTCGGGCGCGACCTCCCAACGCACCCGCCCGAGCGGGGTGTAGGTGGGCGGCGCGGGCACCCACGAGCCGGCGCCGTGCAGCACCATGTCGACGCGGTTGGCCAGTTCGGGGCGCAGCCCGTCGCCGGGGGCCACGAAGAACATCCAGTGCCCGTTGGGATTGACCGCGACCGGCCCCGGTGGGGCCGAGCGCATCGCGACGGTGCCCAGCGCGGCGGGCACCTCGATCACGTCGAAGGCCGTACCGGTGGGGAACAGCACCGAGAACGCGGCCGACGCCCACCACTGTTCCAGTTCGTTCCTCTCATAGGGCGCGTCGCCGGGCCATCCGTCGATCGCGGGGTGGCAGGCGACCGTGGGGCACATGGGCCCGCAGCTGTAGCGGCCACGGTCCAGGAACGCGCCCGGTAGGACGGGCCAGTCGCGGTCGGCGTAGCGGAGCGCGGCGCGGCGCAGCACGGAGCGGCGGACGGCCTGCGGGGCGGGCCAGAGGCGGCGCGCGGACGGGGACATCACGGTCAGTCGTGGCATGGCGTCTCCTTGTAACAACTCGGATACGGCGGTCGACGACCGTCACCTCGAGGGCCGGCGGTCGTTCACTCGGGCAGATCCCGAATTGCAAGTTGCATAAGAAGTTACGAGCGACAGCCCGCACAGGCGCCACACAAACTGTGCGATCTCGCCACAATCAGCAAACTTCCCCCGCGTACCTCCGACACCGCACCGGAGAAGGACACGACATGGACGATCTGCCCATCGGACGCCGGGTGGCGTACTGGCGCAGCCGCCGACGCATCTCCCAGCAGGTCTTCGCCGACCGCCTCGGCAAGTCGAAGAGCTGGGTCGACAAGGTCGAGCGCGGAGTGCGCCGACTCGACAAGTACTCGGTGATCTACGAGATCGCCGACGTCCTGCAGATCGACATGCAGCTGCTCACGGGGCGCGACCCGGCCCGCCGCCCCGAGGACGTCAACTGCGTCGACCAGGTCGAGGTCGAGGAGATCCGGGCGGCGCTGGAGCGCTACGACCAGATCAGCCCGTTCTTCGACGCGCCCGTCGAGCTCGTCCCGCTGCCCGAGGTGCACAAGTCGGTCGTGCACGCCTGGTCGACCCTGCAGCACGCCAAGTACGGCGTGCTCGCGCGGTCGCTGCCCAAGTTGCTGCGCGACTGCCAGGCGCTGGTCTCCATCCACAGCGGCGACAACGGCCGCGAGGCGGCGTACCTGCTCTCGCAGGTGTACCAGGTCGCCTCCTCCACGCTGCGCAAGCTCGGCGAGCACGACCTCGCCTGGCTCGCCGCCGACCGGGGCCTGGCCTGTTCGCAGCGCTCCGGCGACCCGCTGCTCGTCGGCGTCGCCACCACCCGGATCGCGCTGTCGCTCATCGCGCTCGGCCGGTTCCGCGCCGCGCTGGAGATCAACGTCAACGTGGCCAACCGCCTCGTGCCGACCGGCGACCAGGCCACCGACCCGCGGCACCTGTCCGTCTACGGTCAGCTGCTGCTGCAGGGCACGATGGCCGCCGCCCGGATGGGCGACTCGGCCACCGTGCGCGACCTGCTCGCCGGCGCGACCGAGGCGGCCGCCAAGATGGGCGGCGACGCCAACCACTACTGGACCTGCTTCGGGCCCACCAACGTGGAGCTGCACCGGGCGGCCGCGGCCGTCGAGATGGGCGAGGGCGGCCGGGCGGTGGAGACCCACGTCGCGCTCAATCCCGACAACTTCGCCGCCATGCTGCCCGAGCGACGCGCGCACCACCTGCTTGACATCGCCCGGGGTTTCACGCAGGTTGGCGACGTGTCGAAGGCGAGCGAGATGTTGGTGGAGGCGGACCGCCTGGCCCCGTCCGAGATCCGGTGCCGGCCGCTGGCCCACGAGGTGATCTCCGATGTTCTCCGGCGCAGCCGGGGCACGCCCCCGACCGCCATCACCGAACTGGCCGGCCAGCTGAGCGTCCGCGCATGAGCCCAGTCCTTTACGCCATCGTGACGGGGTCGCCGGTGGCGCGCAAAGTGGGCGTACTCGTGGAGTTGGCGCAGGCGGCCGGGTGGCGGGTGTGCGTCGTGGCGAGCCCCGACGGCCGCAAGTTCATCGACGTGCCGGCGCTGGCGGCGCAGACCGGGTTCCCGGTGCGGAGCACCTTCAAGAACCCCGGCGAGCCCGACCTGCTGCCGGCCGCCGACGCCATCATCGTGGCGCCCGCCACGGCGAACACGGTCGCGAAGTGGGCCGTCGGCATCGCGGACACGCTCGCGCTCGGCCTCGTCATCGAGGCGCAGGGCAAGGGCACCGTGCCGATCGTGGCCGTGCCGTTCACCAACTCGGCCATGGCGGCCCACCCCGCGTTCAAGCAGGCGATCGCGACCCTGCGCGGCTGGGGCGGCCTCACCGTCCTGTTCGGCGACGACGTGCTCCCGCTCACCGCGGCCGGCATGGGCGAGGAGCTGACGGACCGCTTCCCGTGGAAGCTCGCCCTGGACGCGCTGCCGCCGGCCGCGTCGCTGGCGACCTGACGCCGACGCCGGTGGTGAGTACGGGGAGCGGGCGCTGGTAGCGTCGCCAGGCATGACGGTCGACGCGGCGGGGACGACGGTCGCTGACGTGGTTGCCGCCCTCGCGGGGTGGTATCCGCCGGAGTGGGCGGCGGACTGGGACCGGGTCGGCCTGGTCGTAGGGGAGCCGTCGGCCCCGGTGACGCGGGCGCTGCTGGCGGTCGACTGCGTGCCCGAGACCGTCGACGAGGCGGTCGAGGCCGGCGCCGACATCATGATCGTGCACCATCCGCTGCTGCTGCGCGGGGTGTCCAGCGTGGCCGCCACGACGTACAAGGGAACGATCGTCCACCGGCTGATCCGGTCCGGCATCGCCCTGCTCGTCGCGCACACGAACGCCGACGTGGCCAACCCGGGCGTGTGCGACGCGCTCGCCCAGCGGCTGAAGCTGACCGACCTGCGGCCGCTGATCCCGGACGGCCCGCCCGGCGTCGGCACCGGGCGCGTCGGCGAGCTGCCCCGGCCGATGACGCTGGCCGAGCTGGTCGAGTTCGCCGCCCTCCGGCTGCCCGCGACACCGGGTGGCGTGCGCGCGGCCGGCGATCCGGAGCAACCGGTGCGCACCCTCGCCGTCTGCGGCGGGGCGGGCGATCCGTTCCTGGCCGCCGCGGCGGCGAGCGCCGCGGACGCGTACCTCACCTCCGACCTGCGCCACCACGTCGCCAGCGAGCACCTCGCCGCGGGCGGGCCGGCCCTGCTCGACGCGGCCCACTGGGCCACCGAGCGCCCGTGGCTGGACCTGCTGGCGGGCCAGCTGGCCGACGCCCTCCCGATCGCCACGGTCGTCAGCGACCTCCCGACCGACCCCTGGACGCTGCACGTGCCCGCTGCTATATACAAGCCGACCACTGCAAAGGAGCCGCGCCCGTGAAGGCCGACCCGGACGCCCAACGCCGACTGCTGGACCTGCAGGCGATCGACACGACGCTCGCCCAGCTGGCCCACCGCCGGCGCACCCTGCCCGAGCTCGCCGAGCTCGACGCGCTGGCGCGGAAGATCGTGGGGTTGGAGGACGAGCGGGTGAAGGCCCAGGTGGGCGTCGACGACCTCGACCGGGACATCGCCCGGCTGGAGCGCGACATCGACCAGGTGCGCGCCCGCGCGGACAAGGACCGCGCCCGCCTTGACGCGGGCACCGGCCCGGCCCGCGAGCTGGAGGCGCTGCAGCACGAGCTGGCCACGCTCAGCCGCCGGCAGGGCGAGCTGGAGGACGCCGAGCTCGAGCTGATGGAGCAGCGCGAGGCGGCCGACGCCGCCCTGGCCGAGGTCACCCAGCGGGTCACCGCCACCCGCGACGAGCGCGACGAGACCGAGCGCCGGCGCGACGCGTCCTTCGCGGAGATCGACAAGGAGGCGGCGTGGAAGTCCGCGTCGCGGGCCCCGCTCGCCGCCGACCTCCCCGCCGACCTGGTCGCCCTCTACGAGAAGATCCGCGAGTCGACCGGCATCGGCGCCGCGCTGCTGCGGGCGGGCCGCTGCGGCGGCTGCCGCCTGGAGCTGTCCGGCTCCGAGAGGGCGCGGGTCAAGGGCACCGCCGCCGACGAGGTGGTGCGCTGCGAGGAGTGCGGGCGCATCCTCGTGCGTACGGAGGAGTCCGGCCTGTGAGGCGGCCGTGGCGCGCCGCCTGAAGGTCATCGTCGAGGCCGACGGGGGAGCCCGCGGCAATCCCGGCCCGGCCGGGTACGGCGCGGTCGTGCGCGAGGCCGCGACGGGCGAGGTGCTGGTCGAGCGCGCGGCCGCGATCGGGCACGCCACCAACAACGTCGCGGAGTACTCGGGCCTGATCGCGGGGCTGAAGGCGGCCGCGGACCTGGGCGCCGTCGACGTCGAGGTGCGGATGGACTCCAAGCTGGTCGTCGAGCAGATGGCCGGCCGCTGGAAGATCTCCAACCCGACGCTGCGCGTTCTCGCGGCGCAGGCGGCGGTGCTGGTGAAGCAGTTCGACACGGTCCGTTTCGCGTGGATCCCCCGCGCCCAGAACGCGGCCGCCGACGCGCTGGCCAACGCCGCCATGGACGGCAGGATCCCCGACGACGCGCGCGAGCTGGGTGAGCTGATCGGGTCCACCGGGCCGCAGGTGTCCTGGGCGCCGCCGGCCGACGTCGGCGCGGCGACCCGGCTCATCCTCGTCCGTCACGGGGAGACGGCGCTGACCGCCCAGCGCCGGTACTCGGGCCGCGGCGACGTGCCGCTGTCCGCGATCGGCCGCGACCAGGCGCGCGCCGCCGCCGCCCGCGTCGCCGAGCTCGCGAACGGCACGGTCGACACGCTGATCACGTCGCCGCTGGGCCGCTGCCGGCAGACCGCCGAGATCATCTCGGCGGCCGTCGGCATGAGCCCCATCGCCATCGACCAGGACCTCATCGAGTGCGACTTCGGCGAGTGGGAGGGCCTGACGTTCGGCGAGGTGCGCGACCGGTGGCCGGACGAGATGTCCGCGTGGCTGTCCGACCCCGCCATCGCGCCGCCGGGCGGGGAGTCGTTCCGCGACGTCACCACCCGGGTGCGCCGCTCGGCGTCGGCGCTGTTCGCCAGCTATCCGGGCCGCACGGTCGTGCTGGTCAGCCACGTCACGCCGATAAAGCTGATCCTGCGCGACGCGCTGTCGGCGAGCGACGCGTTCCTGCACCGGCTGTTCCTCGACGCGGCCGGCATCTCGCTGGTGGACCGCTGGCCCGACGGCGGCATCGCCGTGCGGACGGTCAACGACACCGCCCACCTCGCGGCGCTCGGCTCAGCCGACCGCGCCGAGGTGGAGCCCGAGCCAGAGGGCGGCGACGCCACCGACGAGTGACGCCGGCAAACCCAGGACGAGGAGCAGCAGACCCAGGGCAAGCGCGGTGATCACCGCGAGACCATACCCGCGCCCAACCACGCTCCCGGCGCCGCCGGCGACCGCAAGCTACGCGATTCGATCCCGGTGGGGTGGGCGGTCGGCCCGGCCATAGTCGACTTCTGCACCGATGGGCGAGCCGGATAGCCGCCAAAGGTCGACTTGTGCGCCGCCGAACGGGGTGGATGGCCGCCACGAGGCGACTTTGTAGTGTTGATCACGGAAATGACCGGTTGGCGCAGGGATGGGGGCGTTGGGCGCGTCGTATCCGCCGTTGGGCGATGGCGGGAACGATGGGCGGGTGGCGTGCGTCACCGCGGCGTAGCGTCCCATCCGCCGTGATCGATGTCGGTCGACATCGACGTTTCCGACCCCGGAGGAGCGCCAATGGCCCCAGAGGATGCCGAGCCGAACGATCGCAACCCCTGGTACCTGCTACTGCTGATCCCCGTCGTCGTACCGATGCTGGTTTTCATCTACAACGACAATGAGCCGCGCCTGTTCGGGTTCCCCCGGTTCTACTGGCTGCAGCTGGCGCTCATCCCGCTCAGCGTCCTGGTGACGCTCGCGGTCTACCGGCTCACCCGCTCGCCGGCCGACGACACGCCGACCGAGACCGATCCCACCGTCGACGAGCTGGGCGGTGAGTGACCGTGGGTGAGCACACTACCGAGATCGTCATCTCGACGACGCTGTTCCTGCTGGTCAGCATCATCGGCTTCGTCGCGGCACGGTGGCGGCGGCCGCCGACCCTGCTGCACCTCGACGAGTGGGGCCTCGGCGGGCGCAACTTCGGCTCCTGGATCACCTGGTTCCTCATCGGCGGCGACATCTACACGGCGTACACGTTCGTGGCCGTGCCGGCGCTGCTGTTCGGGGCGGGCGCCATGGGCTTCTTCGCCGTGCCGTACACGATCATCGTGTACCCCCTGGTGTTCCTGTTCCTGAGCAAGCTGTGGACCGAGGCGCACAAGGGTGGGCACGTCACCCCCGCCGACGTCGTCCGGCAACGGTCCGGGTCGTCCACCCTCGCGCTGCTCGTGGCGATCACCGGCATCGTGGCGACCATGCCGTACATCGCGCTGCAGCTCGTCGGCATCGAGGCCGTGCTCAAGGCGATGCACGTGCCGGGCAGCTGGCCGCTGATCGCGGCGTTCGCGATCCTGGCGGCGTACACCTACCAGTCCGGGTTGCGGGCGCCGGCGCTCATCGCGTTCGTCAAGGACTTCCTCATCTACGCGATCATCATCGTGGCGGTGATCTGGATTCCGGCCAAGCTCGGCGGCTGGGACGTGATCTTCGGCGCCGCCGAGAAGAAGTTCGCGGCCACCGGCGCGACCCTGCTCAACGCGGGCAACCAGTGGCAGTACATCACCCTGGCGTTCGGGTCGGCGCTCGCGCTGTTCCTGTATCCGCACAGCGTCACCGGGGTGCTCGCGTCGCGCAGTCGCGACGTGGTGCGCCGCAACATGACCGCCCTCCCGGCGTACTCCCTGCTGTTGGGTCTTATCGCGCTGCTGGGTTACATGGCGATCGCCGCGGGAGTGAAGCCCATCGTCACGGACGGGAAAGCGGACGCCAACACGGTGGTCCCGGTCCTGTTCGACCAGATGTTCCCCGACTGGCTGGCGGGCATCGCGTTCGCGGCGATCGGCATCGGCGCCCTGGTGCCGGCCGCCATCATGTCGATCGCGGCCGCCAACCTGTTCACCCGCAACATCTACAAGGAGTACCTCAAGCGCGACGCGACCCCGGCGCAGGAGGCCTCCGTCAGCAAGCTCGCCTCGCTGGTCGTCAAGGTGGGCGCGGTGGCCGTCATCCTGCTCATCGACCCGCAGTTCTCCATCGACCTGCAGCTCATCGGCGGTGTGATCATCCTGCAGACGCTGCCGGCGGTGGGGCTCGCGCTCTACAGCCGCTGGTGGCACAAGGCCGGGCTGATCGCCGGCTGGGCGGTCGGCATGGCGCTGGGCATGTGGATGCTCTACCAGATCCCCAACGCCGTCACGAAGCGCGAGCACTTCGGCGGGTCGGCGTTCCCGCTGGCCAAGTGGTTCGATCCTGCTTTGGTGGGCCTCGACCCCAAGACGGCCGTCTACGTCGGGTTCATTGCGGTCCTCGCGAACATCGCGGTCGCGGCGCTGGTCACGGTCGTCGTCCGCGCGCGGTCCGCGCCGGCGGCGGCGCTCTCAGAAGAACCTCAGCGGGTACGGACGTAGTCGTCCAACGTCTCGTTGAGCTTGGTCAACAGGCGGGCCAGCTCGGCGCGCTCGTCGTGGGGCCACCCGGCGAGGAGCTGGCGGTACAGCTCCTCCCGGGCGGCCCGCACGCCGTGCATGCGGCGCAGTCCGACCGGGGTCGGCTCGACGATGGTGACCCGGCCGTCGCCCGGGTCGCGCTGGCGGCGCACTAGGCCGTCGCGCTCCATCGCGGTCACCTGCCGGGTCACGGTCGAGCCGTCGAGGCCCAGCGACTCGGCCACGGACGTCACCGACTGGGCGCCGGCCCCGTCGAGGCGGCGCAGGATCAGGTACGCCGCGCGGTCCAGGGTGCGGTGCGGGGCGCTGCCGGAGCGGCGGGTCGCCTCGGCGCGGCGCATCAGGACGGCGATTTCAGTCTCGATCGTCCCGATCGGATCGGCTGCGTTCGGTTCGCGTGTTCCCGCAGAATCCATAGCGAGATCTTGGTCGGTGTCCGTGGTTCGGGCAACAGGAGGACCGGTTTGTTTTAGGCCGATTCCATTATTGCGGCCGCCGCTCCCCAGCTGGACCTCAGCCTGGTCCCAGCCGGTTCCCAGAGCGGACTCCTACGCCGGTTCGACCGGCAGCCAGAGCTCGCAGGTCGCGGTGCTGAAGTCGGCCGCCCGCTCGAGGACCGCGACGATCGACGGACCCGGCCGCAGGCGCCACGGGTTGGACGGGAACCACTCGGTGGCGGTCGCGGCCCACGTGGCCTGCAGGGCCTGCGGATGCGGCCCCGCGGTCCGGAAGACCGCCCAGCGGCCGGCCGGGACCTCGATGGTGTCGAGGTCGTCGGGGGTCGCCGTCTGCGGGGAGATGGCGACCCCGTGGAGGTAGGTGAGCTCGCTGCCCTCGGTGGCGTCCGGGTCGACATCGTCGCTGACCGCGAGCAGGCCCGCCGGCTCGGCGTTGCCGAGCGCCTTCAGGCGCAGGTGCTCCGCCATCGGCAGCGCGGCGATGTGCTGCTGGATGTGCGGGTTGACGCCGTGGTGGATCAGCGGCACGCGGGCGGCGTGGCCCACGAGCCGGAACGCGGGGTGGTCGACGATACGGACGTCCATGCGGGTACTCCCTTCGACGGTCAGGCGGAACCTGAGCTGCGGTTGTGTGCGAAGGGGGCCGCCGTCGCGGCGGACCTCACCCGGGCCGGCGCCGTGGACCGCCCGGAACGCCCGACCGAACGCCTCGGTCGACCCGTACCCGTGCCGGACGGCGATGCTCAGCAGGTCCTCGTCGCCCCGGACGACGTCGGCGGCGGCGACCGTCATGCGGCGGCGGCGCACGTACTCCGACAGCGGCATGCCCGCCAACGACGAGAACATCCGCCGGAGGTGGTGCTCGGTCGTGCCGAGCGCCCGGGCCACGTCGTTGACGTCGAGGTCCTCGGTGAGGTTGTCCTCGACAAGGTCGACGAGCCGGTTGAGTGCCGAGATCATGAGGCCTCCTTCCGCCCTCAACCCTGGCTGACGGCGCACCGGCTGCGCCCGATCGCTGCGGTCCGATCCGATCGTGTCGTGGCCGCCACCTCGGGTCTCAGCCGAAGGCGCGCCATCCGAGGATCAGGCCGACGGCCGTGCCGAAGGTGACGATCACGGCGCGGAGCACGCGGGGGTCGAGGCGCCGGCCGACGCGGGCGCCCACGTACCCGCCGACAAGCGTCGCCGGGGTGAGCACGGCCACGGACGCCCAGTGCACCGGGCTGCCGGCCGCGGTGCCGAACGCACTGAACACGGCGATCGTGACCAGGCCGATGACGACCGACAGCGAGTTCTTCAGCGCGGTGACGCGGATCAGCGTCTCGTCCATCACCAGCCCGATGAGCGCGACCAGGATGATGCCGACGGCGGCGCCGAAGTACCCGCCGTACACGGCGGACAGCCCTACGGCCGTGTGCAGGGTGGCTGTTCTTCGGGTTCGCGGCAGCTCATGGGGGTGTCCAACGAGGTTCTTCAGCCGCTGCTGGAACGCCAGCACGGCCACCGCGCCGAGTACGAGGAAGGGCACCACCTTGTCGAACGCGGTCGCCGGGGTGAGCAGCAGCAGGGCGCACCCGGCGACGGCCCCGACGGCGGCCGTGAGCGCGAGCGCCCTGACGCTCTTCCCCTGGCTTCTTTCGAGCGCCCGGTGGTCGGGCCAGGTGCCCACCGCCGACGAGGCGTACCCGGCCGAGACGGCCACCGAGTTCGTGACGTTTGCGACAACGGACCCTAAACCGGTCGCGACCAGCGCCGGATAGGTGATCAGCGACCCGCCGCCGGCCACCGAGTTCACCACTCCGGCGCCGACACCGGCCCCGAGGAGCAGCAGTACGTCGGTGAGATCCATCGCGACGTAGCATGGCAGGCGCGACGGACGAGTCGGCCGGGCGGTCGCGTCGGTGCTGTTCCTCGGGACAGCGCCGCCGAGGAACGTCCGGGCTCCACAGGGCAGGGTGGTTGTTAACGGCAACCCGGGGTGACCCGCGGGACAGTGCCACAGAAAACAGACCGCCGGGGGATCACACCCCCGGTAAGGGTGAAACGGTGGGGTAAGAGCCCACCAGCACCCTGGGTGACCAGGGTGGCTCGGTAAACCCCACCCGGAGCAAGGCCATAAGGGCGTCCCCTCGGGGATGCCTGCGCAGGCGTTTGAGGGCTGCCCGCCCGAGCTTGCGGGTAGGCCGCTAGAGCCTGTCGGCAACGGCAGGCCGAGATGGATGGCCGCCACCGCGCCCTAGGCGCGGAACAGAACCCGGCGTACAGGCCGACTCGTCCGTCGCCTTCCTGGTTGAGGGCGGATCACGCGCATCTACCAGCGGTTATCGTCGGTGCTCGATGGTTGTCGTCGGTCGACATTGGTCGGCGTCAGACGTCCTGACCGCGTCCTGACGTCCTGGAGACGTCCTGATCATGGGCCACCGTGGTGCGTGCGATCTTGTCCTCATGGAGCCATCCCGTCACCGTCGACCCACCCAGGGCCGGTCTGCTCGGCTTGTGGGGGTCGATGGTGACGGGATGGCGGCCATCTCGGATCCCGAGGCTCCCGCCGGAGGCACCGCCTGTGTCTCGCGGCCGTGGAAGGGAGCGGCGGTCGCGCCGCGACCGGTGCGGCGGGAGCAACGGTCTGTATCACGGCGGACATACGAAATTGCAATTGCCAAGAAAAATATCGTGCCAACGTGCCGGGAAATAATCCATCGAATGGCAACCTAGAAACTCCTTGTAGAGAACCTTCGGCACAAGGCATCTTCAACATCCTCCGCCATCCCAAAGTATGGGATGGCGGAGGATCGTTTGGTTCTCGCGCGCCTCTCGATCGTCCGCCCGATCGGATATTTCCGACGGCACGGTCGACGCTAGCCAGTTATAGCTTTCGATATGGTCCGACGCTTGTGATCTGCGTCACCGGACATGGGGGCGGACGTCAGATGGGCAAAGCGCCGGCAAAGATCACGCTATCTACGCTGTTCAAGACGTGTTTTGGGCGGCGAACTCTTGGCAGAAGTGCGGCAGTCCGGTGGACATAACAATCGATAGATGTTCATGCCGCTCGACACCCTGTCGCATGTCTGAAGCTCAAGACGCGACGCGCCTCCCAACGCGCGCAATCCCGTGCCGGCCACCAAACAGGGCGGCCAAAAATAACTGTCGTGCTGGCTTGCATATGCCGTATGGGATCGTCTGAGATAGACCAGGCATGGGAGAGCAGTCGTCTTCGACAGACTGCAAGCGGCGCCCGGCTGGTACCCGGACGCCGCTGTGACTCCGCTATTAAGTCCTCGGTCTAGGAGTCGAAGTGACCTTAGCAAGTCGGCGTTCGCCGAACAACGATCGGAACGACGGCACGCGTTCGGTATTGGCCCAGTTGCCGGCGCTATTGACGGCCACGGCTGGCCTCGTCGGCGCGGTGACGGCGCTTTTGGCACTGTGGTTCAAGTAGCAAGTAGGCTGCCGCCCGCTCGCGCATAGGCCCCCGGGCCGGCTGCGCGGGGCGGGCGGCAGCGCCGCGCTTGCGCGGCGCCTTGATTTAGAACAGGCAGATTCGGCAGTAGGTGGGCTGAGGTGGCGAGGATAGGACGGTGTCCATGTTGCCTCCGTCGCCCGCAGGTCGACGAGCTCACCATGGGATCCGCTGGTTACTCGGCCACCGCGCGGGCGCCTGGCGCAGTCGTAGCGCGAGCAGAAGGCCGCGGGCTGCCAGTCGGCTGGGTGCGCATGGCCATGCGACGCTGACGCGGCACGTGACGCAGCACGCCGTCGAGTCCGGCTGGTGCGCGATTCGGATGGCCTGCGCCATCCGCCACACCAGCGGGTGGGCGCCTTCGGGCGGATCGGCCGGCGGGTTGTCGAGGTCGAACGGGGCGATGAACATGCTGTCCTCCTCCACGGTGGGTGGGCACGGCGGCTGGGCCTGCTGGATCATCCAGCCGCCGCACCCGTCCCCGTAGCCTCCCCGTTACGGCACGTGATCACCGGTAGGTGGCTGTCCCCCGCTGTCCCCTTCAGAACGCGTGGATGCGTTCGCCCAGCTCGCGCGCGACCGGATCGTTGGTGTACGGGGCGGCGGCAAGGATCTCGGCGATGCGGGCCAGGCGTTTGCCGATCCAGGAGAGCTTGCGGTCCTCCGGCAGGTCGAGGATCGGCGCCAGTGCGGCAACGGCACCCTCGAGCTGGTGTAGCTGCAGCCGCGCGGTCGCCAGGTACACCCGTGCCAGTGCCTCGTCACCCATGGACCGCTCATGCGGATCGCTGACCTCCCACAACCCGATGGCGCGCAGCGACTCCGTCTGGGCGTGCTCCGCGTCGTCGCGGTGGTCCAGCCAGATCAGCGTGGACCCGGAGTAGTAGGCCAGCTTGGCGGCGGAGAACCCGAACAGGCCGTCCGCCGGGGTGTGCTCGCGCCCGTGTGCGTCGGCCGCGGCGGTCAACTCACGGCGGGCGGCAGGTCCGTCTCCGATGTTGGCGTGCGACTGGGCCTGGCCGCATAGCAGCCGGGCCTGTGCGGCTCCGTCGTGGGCGTAGTGCATGCCGTCGCGGGCGTACGTCAGGGCCTTGCCGTAGCCGGACCCGAACCGGCAGATGAGGCTCTGCGTGCCGCGCACCCAGGCGCGCAGCCCGTGGTGATCGATAGTGTCGGCGCACTGCCATGCGGCACGCGCGTGGCCGGCGGCAGCCGCCGCGTCGCCCAGGTCGAGGGCGGCGTACGCAAGCACGCCCGACATGTGTCCGAGGGCCAGCAGCAGATCGGTCTCCTCGGCCGCGCGGGCGCGTCCATGTAGCCGGGGCAGAACAGCCATAGCGGTGCGCCGCAGCTGGGTGGCCTGTCGCAGCATCTCGTCGGGCGGGCTCGAGAGGTAGTCGACCGACAGCTGGTGGGCACCGAGCGCGGCGGCGTCGAGCGCGTCAACAACCTGCCCACCGCACAGCAGTTCGACCAGTCGGGCCGAATCGCGGGACGCGGCAGCACCGTCGGAGCCGGCCGGCTCGTTGATGTAGCCGACCAACTCGCCGTCAGCGGCCAACGCGTCATCAATGCGGGCCGCCGCCTCGAGCGTCGGGGACTTCGCCCCAGTCGCGAGCGCGTGCAGGTAGGTCTTCGCGTAGTAGGTGCGCGCGGCCAGCACGCGGTAGGAAACTGCGCGTTCCGCGAGGAGATCGCGCATGCGCTCGGCAAAGCGCGGATCGACCGTGCGCGCCATGGTGGGAGCCATCCCTGGTCAGCGGTCAGAGGCGGCGCCTCACCGGTCGCCACAACCGTTGGGTCGCCGTGCCACCACCGTACGCGGAACCGGACATCAGGGCACGGATACCTGTAGGTCCAGGGAACTCCGTGCGTGTTATGCCCGTAACAGTCGGAAGGGGCGTGGTCACCGTGGCCACGTCGACAATCGTTTCATCGCCGTGTTCGCCGGTCACCCGTTGGCCAGGGTTGCCTTGATCTCGATCGCCTTGCCGTCGTTGCTGACCGTGATGATCAGAGTTTGGCCGTCGCGGAGGTATGTCGTCCCGCTGTCGGTGACCGGTCCGGACGGCACCCAGCGGTGGGCGCTCAGCCTCGCGCGGACGTCGGCCAGCACGGTCTGCGTCGCGGCGTCATCGCCGGCACCCACCCCGACGAGGATGGCGTGACAGGCGCCGTCGCGGTCGCCGGTGCCGATCTCCCCGTTGGCGGGCAGGGCACCGAGCTCGGTCAGCGCGGCACGGTCATCGTCGGAGCACGCCCGATCGGCGTTGGCCACGCCGCGGTCATGGGCCACGCCGCCGAACACCGCGGAACCGAACACCACGACCGCGACCGCCACCACTGACCCGATGAGCACGGAGAGGACGCGGCCGCGCCAGCGCCCGGGCCAGCCGAGCGTCAGGCCGAGCCACGTCAACGGCACGACCACGATGGAGATCAATGCGATCAGTGGGGCGAACGTCAATCCGCGCGAGACGATATCGGCGGTCAGGCCGCCGTACTCCTTGGTGAAGTCGTAGATGCCCCAACCGGCCGCGGCGGCGACCAGAGCGGCGGGCACGAGCAGTGTCGCGCCGAGCCATGGTTTCCCGGGGCGTACCGGCTCAGTGGTCATGGCGGTGGACGCTAACAGGCTGTCCAAAGTTCCACCGATCCTCTCAACGGTCAGTCGTGGGTGTGTCGGTCGCGGTAGGTCGACGGGCTCACGCCGTACGCCGTTTTGAAAGCGCGGGCGAGCGAGTGCTCGCGCATGCCCCACCGGCCCGCGATGGCCGCGATCGGGCGGGCGGCCAGGGCGCGGTCGGCGAGGTCGCGTCGGCAGTGTTCGAGCCGGCGGGCGCGGATCCAGCCCGCGACGCTGAGGCCCTGCGCCTGGAAGAGCCGGTGCAGGGTGCGCGGCGACACGTGGTGCGCGGCGGCCACGGTCGCCGGGTTGAGGTCAGGGTCGTGCAGTTGGCTCTCCATAAAGGACAGGATGCGGGCGAACAGCGCGCGTTCGCGCGACTCGGGCGGGAGCGCCGCCTCGGCGTCGAGCCGGCGGGCGATCATGTGGCTGATCAGGTCGAGCGTCACAGTCGACAGGCGCACGCTGTCGGCCGGGTCCAGGCGGCCGGCGTTAGCCAGGAGGGCCTGCAGGTGGCACGAGACGATCGCGGTGAGGGCGTCCGCGCCGGACAGCTTGGTCGCGATGACGTCGCGTACCCGGCGGGCCGGGAGGGGAAGCACGGCGGTCGGGATGACAACCACCACCGCGGACTCGCGCTCGAGCGTGACATCGGTGCGGGTCTGGAGGGGGTGGGAGCTGTGGTACACCGTCATGTCGCCCGGACGGATGATCACCTCGCGGCCGTCCTGGGTCAGCCACTGGTCGCCGGCCTGGCTCAGCACGACGTGGTACACGTCGGGATCGGAACGCCGGATGAGCCGTGGCGGTCGGCGGACGTTGAGTGGCGGGTGCCGCAGGCTCATCAGCTCGACAGGGCCGACCGCCACCTGGTGGATCGTGGCGTCGAAGTCGGCCTCGTGTGCCGTGCGCACCTCGATCGGCATCGCCGTCTGGGTCAGCAGTTCGATCCAGAAGCCGAACCGCTCCGGCGGAGCGAGCGCCGCTGTGGAGATCAGAGCATTCGTCTGCACGAGCATTCACCCCGCGTGACCGCGCACGGGTGCATTATGGCGAACTATCGAGCTCTGTATCAACGTCGATCTGTGTCGCGTTCAGGCGCCGGTCCACCAGTCGAGTGGCTTGTTGTCCTCGTCGTAGACGTTGCCGTACTCCCAGACGCCCCCATGCTCTTCGGTCCACTGGTCGAGGACGGCCTGGAGGTCCGGGAACCCGGCCGTGACCGGCGCGGTGATCACGACGAACCGGCGGTCGCCCGGGGTCTCGACCAGGCCGTCGAGGTCGCCGATGCGGTGTCGCAGGGCCTCGACGCTGGCTTCGGACAGCGGTTCGGTCGGGTACACCCTCAGGCAGAGGTTGCCGCCGCGCTCGAGAACCTCGAACGTGCCGTCCTCCGCCACCCGGATACGGTCGCCGGCCGCGCAGCCGTAGGTGAACATCGGGCTGCCGTCGACGAGGTAGACGTCGTGCCCCAGTCGGGTCGCCGGGAGTTCCTCGAGCCTCGGCTGCCCGGTCTCGGAAACCTCGGCGAGCAGGCGGACATGATCGTGGTCCTGCATGGCGGGATTGTCGCATCGGCACGTTGTCCGACGAGCCGAGGTATCGCGACGCGCAGTCCGGTAGGCGGGGTGTGGCGAATTCGGACTACATAGCGACCCGTAATCGCCACGGCACGAATTGTTTCCGAATTGAACATGTAGTTGGTTCACGTATTTGAGAAAGTCCGTCTGTCCCCGCCATGCCCCCTGCCGGATGTCCCCCCACCCGGCCATGGCGGCGACAGTTGGGAGTCCGCTGTGAACCGCGCAGTCAGGGCCGCCGCCGTGCTGGTGGCGGCCACCTCCGTGATCCTCGCTCTCACCCCGGGCGCCGTGCAGGCGACGCCGCCCAACATCCCCTCGGCCACCACGGCGGCGAGCCGGCTCGCCACGCTCACCGTCGCGCCCGAGTCGCACTCGTCGACCTACAACCGGGACCTGTTCCCGCACTGGATCACGATCACCGGGTCGTGCAACACGCGCGAGCAGGTGCTCAAGCGCGACGGTACGAACGTCGTGGTCAACAGCAGCTGCACGCCGACGTCGGGCAGCTGGTACAGCCCGTACGACGGGGCGACCTGGACCGCCGCGAGCGACGTGGACATCGACCACATGGTGCCGCTCGCCGAGGCGTGGGCGTCCGGTGCCTGGGCGTGGACCACCGCCAAGCGGCAGACGTACGCGAACGACCTCGGCGGGCCCGAACTGTGGGCTGTCACCGACAACGTGAACCAGTCGAAGGGTGACAAGGACCCGGCCGAGTGGCAGCCCTCGGTCAGCTCGTTCCGGTGCACCTACGCCCGCGCCTGGATCCAGGTGAAGTACTACTACGCCCTGTCCGTGGACAGCGCCGAGAAGTCCGCCCTGCAGGCCATGCTCAACACCTGCTGACCGGTGTGGACCGGGCCGGGGATGGGCTTGCCGCCGCACCCCGGCCCGACGGAATTGCGTAACTCAGGCCGCCGCGATCGGGTTGACTCGTACTGAGGAACCCGACATGCGCCTTCAGTGGATACCCATCGCCGTGGTGCTGGCCGTCGTCACGCCCAGCGTCGCCCAGGCAACGCCGCCCAACGTCCCGCCGGCCGACGCGGCCGCGGACCGGCTGGCCGCCCTCACGGTGACGGCCGAGTCCAACGCGGCGACGTACGACCGGACCCTGTTCCCGCACTGGATCACGATCTCCGGCGCGTGCAACACCCGGGAGGAGGTGCTCAAACGCGACGGAACGAACGTCGTGGTCAACAGCAGTTGCACGGCGGTCTCCGGCAGCTGGCACAGCCCGTACGACGGTGCGGTCTGGACCGCCGCGAGCGACGTGGACATCGACCACATGGTGCCGCTCGCCGAGGCGTGGGCGTCCGGCGCCTGGGCGTGGACCACGGCCCGCCGGCAGGCGTTCGCGAACGACCTCAGCGGCCCCCAGCTGTGGGCGGTCACCGACAACGTCAACCAGTCCAAGTCCGACCGGGACCCGGCCGAATGGCAGCCCTCGCTGGCCGCCTTCCTGTGCACCTACGCACGCGCCTGGATCCAGGTGAAGTACGACTACGACCTGTCGACCGACCCGGCCGAAAAGTCGGCCCTCCAGACGATGCTCACCACCTGCTGAGCCGTCAAGGAGTTTCGTTTCTTTCGAATTTGCGCTAGCTGCTGGTTGGGAGAACGGAGATCGCCATGCCCGCCGCTGTCGCCGAACGTACCGTGCTGCCCCCCGACGAACCCCTGGATGACCTCGTTGACCTGGTCCGCCGGATAGCGGTGGATCAGCGTGCCGAGCTGGTCGGCCCGGACGGAAGCCGGCTGACGCTGCCGACCGAGATCTCGACGCCATCGTGGAGGTGTCGGAGGAGAGCGACGCGTACCGGAAGTCGTCCGCACCGGTGCGGACGAGGTAGGGCGAATGACGTTCCCGGTTGTCCTGGACACGGAGGAGCGTCGAGCCGTCTGA
Source organism: Luedemannella flava (assembly GCF_039528515.1). Lineage (NCBI taxonomy): Bacteria > Bacillati > Actinomycetota > Actinomycetes > Micromonosporales > Micromonosporaceae > Luedemannella > Luedemannella flava. The sequence goes on along the minus strand of NZ_BAAALT010000090.1, from coordinate 5,883 downwards.
CCACCCTGACGGACAATGGGTGGGTGGGGGCGGATGAGGTGCGGTTCGAGTCGGTGGTCGACCGGCAGATACGGCTCGCGGCTGAGCGGGGCGAGTTCGACAACCTGCCGGGTGCCGGAAAACCGCTGCCCAACTGGGGCGGGCAGGACGACGAACTCTGGTGGATCAAGGACTACCTGCGCCGTGAGGGCCTGACCAGCGAGGCGATGCTGCCCAGCTCGCTGCGGTTGGCGCGGGACGTGGAGCGGCTGCCCGAGCGGGTGCGCACGATGCTCTCCGAGCAGAACGTGCGCGAGGCGGTGGCCGAGTTGAACGACCGGATCGCCGCGTACCGGCACACGCCCACCGAGCCGTTCGTCCCGCTGGCGCCGGTCGACGCGGAGGCCGCTGCTGAGCACTGGCGCGCGTACCAGAAGACGCCGCCGGAGGCGCCCGCCGCCGAGCGGAAGAAGCGACGCTTCGGTTGGCGTTAGGTCGCTGGCGTCGGCCGCGGCTCGGGCAGTGCCGCCAGCTGGCGGTCGTGGACGCGGCTCAGCGTCAGGAGGGCCGTGATGGCGCCGATGCCGGCGAGGAACATGTCCCACTGGGTGTCCCACTTGTCGCCCTGGGTGGCGAGGAAGTCGTCGGTGGCCGACCCGCCGATCAGCGAACCCCACCACTCGAGCATCTCGAAGAACGAGCTGAACGCCAGGCAGGCGCAGACGACCAGCGGCGCGAGCCAGCGGCTGCCGCGCAGCGGGGACAACCGCACGAGCAGCTCGCGGACCAGGATGGCGGGCACGAAGCCCTGCGCGAAGTGGCCGAGCCGGTCGTACGGGTTGCGGGACAGGTCGAGCGCGTCGCGCACCCAGTTGCCCAGGGGCGTGCGGGCGTAGGTGTACATCCCGCCGTAGATGAGGATCAGCGCGTGCACCGCCAGCAGGCAGCACAGCAGGGTCGTCAGCGGGAACCGGCGCCACGTCGCGAGCAGCAGCGGCACGGCCAGGACGATCCAGAACGTCTCCAACAGCCAGGTCAGCCGGTCCGCCGTGGCGATGCCGGTCACGACGAACGCGGCCAGCACGATCCCGAGCAACACGCGACGCATGGACAGCGATCCTAGCGGGGGCCTTGGCTCCGGTCAGCGCCGCGAACGCCTCCTGGAACGGCACCATCGCCGCCGGCGGGACGGCCTCGTTCGGTTTCCTCGCGTCGTACCCGACAAGCAACAGCAAGCGACGGCGCGACCACGCCCGGGGCGCGCGGCCGGTAACCTTCCCTGCGGGAGGGCGGCCCGCCGGCGCGCCCCGACGTGTCGAGTCTGAGCGAGTTTGAGCGGGGCCATGGCGTACACACTCACTGTCTCTGCCCAGCGCGCGGGCGCCTATCCGACGCTGCGCGACGCCCTGGAGGTCGCGCCCGACGAGAGCGTCATCGCGGTCGAGCCGGGCACCTACCGCGAAACGGTCGCCGTGCGCGGTCGCCGCCTGACGATCGCCGCCGCCGGCGAGGGCCAGGTCGTCATCGACGGCACGGGCGCGTTCGGGCCCGCGGTGGCCGGCCACGGCGCCGAGCTCACCCTCCGCGGCCTCACCCTCAGATCAGGGGAGTACGCCGCGGTGAGCGCGGCAGGCGGCCGGCTGACCATGGAGAACTGTGAGGTGCAGGCGGGCTTCGCGGCCGGCGTGAGCGTCACCGACGGCGCGCAGGTGCACGCCACCAGGGTGACCGTGGTGGCCGGCCAGCACGGCTTCGTCATCGAGGACGCCGGTGGCCTGCTCGACACGTGCGAGGTCCGCGACGTCGGCGACGACGGGGTCATCGTGCGCCTGGGCGCCGACCCGACGCTGCGCAACTGCACGATCACCCGCTGCGGCTACCGGGGCATCTACGTCTACCAGGCCGGCCGGCCCACCATCGAGCGGTGCGAGGTGTCGCACACCGCCGACGCGGGGATCTCGGTGGCCCACGCCAGTGCGCCCACCATCGTGGCCAGCTCGGTGCACGACACGCAGGGGCCCGGGGTGTTCTTCGCGCGCGGTTGCGGCGGTTCGGTCACCGACACCCGCGTCGAGGGCGGCGTGCGCGTCGAGGAGGGCGCCACCCCCGAGGTGCGCGAACTGGCCGCGGGCTCGTTGGCGCCGAAGGCCGGCGTCGCCGCGGCCGCCGCGAGCAACCAGCCGGACACCGAGCAGGTCGACAAGCTGCTCGCCGACCTCGACACGATGGTGGGCCTGGCCGGCGTCAAGGGCGAGGTGCGCACCCTCATCGACGAGATCCAGGTCAACGAGTGGCGGCGCAGCTCCGGGCTCGCCGTCGGCGCGGCGAGCCACCACCTCATCTTCACCGGCGCCCCGGGCACGGGTAAGACGACGGTGGCGCGCCTCTACGGCAAGCTGCTCAAGGGCCTGGGCGTGCTGCCGGGCGGCGAGTTCAAGGAGGTCAGCCGACGCGACCTGGTCGGGCAGTACATCGGTCACACCGCCGAGAAGACCACCAAGGTTTTCGAGGAGGCGATGGGCGGCGTGCTGTTCATCGATGAGGCGTACACGCTGTCGCGGTCGTCCGGCGGCGGCGCCGACTTCGGCCAGGAGGCCATCGACACGCTGGTGAAGCTCATGGAGGACCACCGCGACAGCATCGCGGTGATCGTCGCCGGGTACACCGCTGAGATGGTGGAGTTCCTGGCGGCCAACGCGGGTCTGGCGTCCCGGTTCGCCAAGACGCTGGAGTTCGAGAACTACAGTCCGGCCGAGCTCGTGCGCATCGTGCGGCGCATCGCGCAGCAGGACGACTACCGCCTCGGCGAGGGCCTCGACGACGCGCTGCTCGAATGGTTCTCCACCATCGAGCGGGACCAGAACTTCGGCAACGCGCGCGAGGCGCGCCGCCTGCTGGAGGGCATGCGCAAGGCGCAGTCCAGCCGGCTGCGCGCGCTGGGCCGCATGCCCTCGCGCGACGACCTGCTGGGGCTGTCTCTCGACGACCTGCTCGTCGCGACCCGCTGAGCCGTGATTTGCGGCAACGGGGTAGCTTGCAGGCAATAGATAGCACTAAGTTCGAGCAACGGGACGCCCCTCACGGGGGCACGTACGAATCGGGGTGAACGGCTTGACGACCACTCCTGGTGTGGGTTCGGTCCACGCCACGCAGCAGCAACTGACCGCCATGGCACAGAAGTGCGAGGAGACGGGCCAGAGCCTCGCCAGCGGCATGGCCCAGCTCATCCAGCGCATCGAGTCGCTGTCGGGCACGGCCATGGCCGGCGCCGCCAACAACGCGCTGCAGGGCGCGTCGGTTCAGCTCAACGAGGGACTGAAGAAGATCCTCAACGCGCTCGACGAGCTGGCCGGCAAGATGAGCAACGCCTCCAGCCAGTTCGGCGTGCACGACGAGGACGCGGCGAACGAGATCAAGGCAGCGGCCGCCGCCACCGGCGACAGCAGCGTCATGAGCATTCTCCGGGGCTGACGCCCACCTTTCCCGTCGGCATTTTCTACACGAGGTGGATAAGACATGAGCGGGCCCAGCTACGGCGCGGACGGCAACATCACCTACAACTTCGCGGCCATCTCCGACGTGGCCTCGGCGATCGGCACCTACCAGGGCGCGATGGACGGCGCCCTGCAGGAGCTCTACACGCAGTTCACCCAGCTGTTCGCCCAGGACTGGCAGGGCGCGGCCGGCGAGGCCTGCGACGAGGCGCGGCGCAAGTGGAACGAGGGCGCCGCGGAGATCAAGGCCGCTCTCGGCCAGGTCGGTCTCAAGCTCGGTGCCTCCGCCGAGCGCATGCAGGAGCTCGACCGGAGCATCGCGGCGAGCATGTGACCTGAAGGTCTTCAGGGGTGCCGTCCCGTCGGGGCGGCACCCCTACGCGTCCGCATGCACCTCGAAACGACGGGGGAGACCCTTTGGCCTCCGAGTGGGTTCCAGCCAACGACACCGAACACGCGCTCGCCGCCGCGCTGCGTGACGATGTCATGGAGGAGTACGTCGCGCGGCTGCTGACCGCCACGCTGTATCTGCCGTCCGGGCCCGATCCGGCCGCCACCGACCTGCTCACCTTCACCGTCGGCGACGAGCGCTACCTGATGGCGTTCACGTCGCCCGACGCGTTGGCGCGCCAGCTGCGGGGCGTGCCGGCGTTCCGCACCACCACGTGCGCCGAGCTGGTCGAGAAGTGGCCCGATGAGACGTGGCAGCTCGCCATCGACCCGGGCCTGCCCATCCAGGCGTACCTGCCGGTGGACGTGCTGGCCGGCGTCGGCGCCGTCGAGCTGGCCCGCAACGAGGTGGAGGACGAGCTGGCCGCGGCCGTGGCCGCCGAGGACCTGCGCGCGGCGGTCGCCGCACTGCTGCTCGCGACCGTGTTCGTCCCCGTCGCGGAGCCGACCGGGGCCGCGCCCGGCGACCCCGACTTCCCCTGGGCGCCCGTGGACGTCGACGGCCCCGCGGTGGTCGCCTTCACGTCGGCGGCGCAGCTGGACGACCTGCTGTCCGACGACGCGTTCCTGCTGGAGCTGCCGTTCGTGGACCTGGTCATGGACTGGCCCGACCCGCAGTGGCGACTCGTGGTCAACCCCGCGTCGGAGCTGGAGGTCACCGTCACCGGCGAGGAGATGGGCGCGGTGCTCGACCTCGCCGCCGAGCTGGTCAGTGCTGCGGGCCCGGAAGCTGACCCCACCAGTGGGGGCGACGCGCCCGCGGCAGCCCTTGGCCGGCCGACTCCGGGCTGACCAGCCCCACCCGGCCGGCCCGGATGTTCTCGGCGGCCTCGACCAGGTAGCGGTCCGGCACGGGCGTGAGCGTGGCGAAGAACGAGCCGATGTCGTCCGCGCACCGGACCAGCAGGTCGCGGCAGATCACGCCCGGGCCGTAGCGGTCGTCGTCGGCCGCGTCGTCGTCATCCCAGTACCAGATGGAGCCTGGCGCCGTGCCGCGCAGCTGGGTCAGCAGCAGCCCGCCCTGCACGGGCGCGATCACCAGGTAGTCGTCGGTGAAGCGGTCGCCGAACCACAGGCTCGCGTACGCCAGGTCGGCCATCCGGTCGTCAGCGGCGAAGCCGAAGAACGGCTGGTCCACCAGGAAGCCCCGGGCGGGGTGCACGCCCGGGTCGGGCAGCGGGCCGTTGGTCTCGCGGACGAAGTCGCGGAACGACGGCGGCAGCGCGAACCCGAACCATTCCTCGGCCCGGGCGAGGGCGTCCTCGGTCACCGAGCCGCGGGCGTCGGCCCGCACCGGCGGGCTGGTCAGGTGGGCGAGGCCGTGCAGGCCGCGCGCGGCGGTGCCCGGGCGCAGGCCGCTCACGCCGCCCCGGTGCCGGAACGCCCGGTGCAGCTCGGCCGGGACCAGCGCGAGATCGCGGGTGCCGCCGAGGTGCGCCCACACCCAGCTCTCCGGGGTGCGGTCGGCCGCGATGGGCGTCTCCGTGCGCGAGAGCGCCTCGGCGAGCAGCAGGTTCGCGGTCACGACGTCGCCGAGGCGGATCTCGTCGAGCGTACGGTCGGCGGGCGCCGGCGCGAGCCGGATCACCGCCGACGCGTACGGGATCCAGTCGGGGTGGCCGGCCAGGTTGATGTAGACGCCGTAGCGGAAGCGCACCCGCAGCGGCGGCGGGCGCAGGTGCACGATCCGGCCGGCCAGGCCGGAACCCACCGGCATGCTGGTGCTCAGGTCCACCTCCCGGGCCGCCTAGTTCGCGCCGAGGGTGGGCCGCGGCTCGGCCCGGTAGACCGGCTCCTCCGTGCGGTTGCCGAGCACCGAGCCGCCCGGCGTCTCCACGGTGAACGCCTCGTCGCCGACCACGCGCTGCTCGGACTCGGCCGCGGGGCGGCCGTCCGCGTGCATGCGGCGGGCGCCGAGGTCCTCGCCGGCGTTGGCGGCACCGCCGGCCGCCAGGCCGCT
>NZ_BAAALT010000089.1:0-15150 GCF_039528515.1 Luedemannella flava | reverse complement strand
GGGTCGCGCAGGAGCGCCGCGCCCGCGACGATGGACACCGACACGGCCAGGGTCGCGGCCCCGGCGAGCAGGACGCGGCGGCGCCGGCCGCGCCGGGCGTCGATGCGCGACCGGATCGTCGGCAACGCGTCCGGGGCCGGCTGGGCCCGCCCCGCCGGCGCGGCCAGCGCCTCGCGGAGCCGGTCCTCCACCTGGCCCGTCACCGTTGCACCGCCAGTTTGGTGCGCAGGGCCGCGACCGCGCGGGCGGTGTGGCTCTTGACCGAGCCGACGCTGACGCCCATCACCTCGGCCGTCTCCGCCTCGGACAGGTCGGCGTAGTAGCGCAGCACCACCGCCTCCCGCTGGCGCAGCGGCAGGGTGGCCACGACCGCGAGCACCTCGTCGTGCTCGGCCGCCGCCAGCGCCGCGTGCTCGGCGCTGGCCACCACCCCGGGCGGCGGCTGACGGCGCAGGTACCGGTCGATCACGTTGCGGTGGCGCAGCGCTGAACGGCACCGGTTCACCACGGACTGGCGCAGGTACGCCCGTGCCCGTTCCGGATTACGCAACCGCCACCAGGCCGCGTGCAGCGCCACGAACGCGTCCTGGGTGATGTCCTCGGCCGCCCCCTCGTCGTGCAGCAGCAACGCGGCCACGCGGACGAGCGGCCGGTACTCGGCCGCGAAGAGGGCCGTCACCGCCTCGTCAGCGGAGGCGGGGTCGGCCGGAGCGAACCAGTCGGGGGACAGCGCCGACTCCGTCCAGCGGGACACCAACTCGGATGTCATGAACGGTACGACGCGCACGCACCCGCGCGGGTTGTCACCGGGTCGAGGTTGCCTCCGCGGACAGCTCCCGGACGGTCAGGGCGGCGTCGAGGGCCGCGACCGTGGCCGCCCAGCCCTTGTCCTCGGCCGAGTCGGGCAGGCCGGCCCGCGACCGGGCCTGGGCGATCGTGTCGACCGTGAGCACGCCGTGCCCGACGGGCGTCGAGGCGTCCAGGGCCACCCGGGTCAGCCCGTCCGTCACGGACTGGCACACGTACTCGAAATGGGCTGTCTCACCGCGCACCACCACGCCCAGGGCGACCACCGCGTCGCACCGCCGGGCGAGCGCCTGCGCGACGACCGGCAGCTCCACGGAGCCGGCCACGCGCACGACGACGACGTCGGTGACGCCGCTGGCCTCCGCCGCCGCGACCGCCCGGCCCACCATGTGGTCGACGAGCTCCGCGTGCCAGCGGGTGGCGGCGATGCCGACCCGCAGGCCGCGCGCGTCGACGGTGGTCAGTTCCGCTTCCCCGAAGCCGGCCATGTCAGGCGTGTCCTTCCGCGAGCTGGTCGAGGTCGTCGAGGATATGGCCCATGCGGTCGCGCTTGGTGCGCAGGTACCGCACGTTCTCGGGGTGCGGGCGCACGGGCAGCGCCTCGCGGCCGGCGACGGTGAGGCCGTAGCCCTCGAGGCCGGCGCGCTTGGCCGGGTTGTTGGTGAGCAACCGCATCGACTTGATGCCGAGGTCGGCGAGGATCTGCGCGCCGGTGCCGTAGTCGCGGGCGTCGGCGGGCAGGCCCAGGTCGAGGTTGGCGTCGACGGTGTCGCGCCCCTCGTCCTGCAGCTGGTAGGCCTGCAGCTTGTGCATGAGGCCGATGCCGCGGCCCTCGTGCCCGCGCACGTAGAGCACGACGCCGCGGCCCTCCTCGGCCACCCGGGCGAGCGCCGCCTGCAGCTGCGGGCCGCAGTCGCAGCGCAGCGAGCCGAACACGTCGCCGGTGAGGCACTCGGAGTGCACCCGCACGAGCACGTCGAGGCCGTCGCCCAGGTCGCCGTAGACCAGCGCGATGTGCTCGGCGTTGTCGGTCGTGGCCTGGTAGCCGAACGCCCGGAAGACCCCGTGGGGGGTGGGCATGCGGGCCTCGGCGACCCGCTCGATCTGCTTCTCGGTGTGCCGGCGGTAGGCGATGAGGTCGGCGATCGTGATGAGCGTCAGGCCGAACTCGGCGGCGAACGCCTTCAGGTCCGGCATCCGCTTCATGGTGCCGTCGTCGTTGACCAGCTCGCACAGCACCGCGGCCGGCCGCAGCCCGGCGAGGACGGCCAGGTCGATGGCGGCCTCGGTGTGCCCGGGGCGGCGCAGGACGCCGCCGGCGCGGGCGCGCAGCGGCACCACGTGGCCGGGGCGCGACAGGTCGGTCGGGCGGGTCGCCGGGTCGGCGAGCAGCCGGATGGTATGCGCCCGCTCGGCGGCCGAGATGCCGGTCGAGATGCCCTCGCGGGCGTCGACCGTCACCGTGTACGCGGTGCCGCGCCGGTCCTGGTTCGTGTAGTACATCGGGGGCAGTTCGAGGCGGTCGGCGTCCGGCTCGGTGATCGGCGCGCAGATGAACCCGGACGTGTGCCGCACCATGAACGCGACAAGCTCCGGCGTGGCCAGCTCGGCTGCGAAGATCAGGTCGCCCTCGTTCTCCCGGTCCTCGTCGTCGACCACGACGACGGCCCGCCCGGCCGCGATGTCAGCGATCGCCTTCTCGATGAGCGCCGACCCGCGCGTGATGTCCCTCATGCCGTCATCTCCGCTTCGCTCCGACGCCGCCATGAGTTGGCACCGGGCCGATGATTCGCTCGCTGACGCTCGCTCATGCCTTCGCCCCCAACAGCCGCTCGACGTACTTCGCCACGACGTCCACCTCCAGGTTGACGGGGTCGCCGACCCCCTTGTGGCCCAACGTGGTCAGCGCCAGCGTGGTCGGGATCAGTCCCACCCCGAACGTGACGTCGTCCACATCGGTCACGGTGAGCGAGACGCCGTCCACCGTGATCGACCCCTTCTCCACGACATACCGCGACAGCTCCGGCGGCAGCGTGAAACGCACCGCCTCCCACTGGTCGCCAGGGACCCGGGACGCGATCGTCGCGACCCCGTCGACGTGCCCCTGCACCAGGTGCCCGCCCAGCCGGGTGGACAGCGTCGCGGCGCGCTCCAGGTTCACCCGGTCGCCCGGGTTGAGCGCGCCCAGCGACGACCGGTCGAGCGTTTCGCGCATCACGTCCGCCGTGAACGTGCCGTCGGCCACCTCGACGACCGTGAGACAGACGCCGTTGACGCTGATCGAGTCCCCGTGGGCGGCGTCGCCGGTGACCAACGGGCCGCGCACGGCGAGCCGCGCCGACTCCCCGGCCGGCTCGATGGCCGCCACCGTGCCGAGCTCCTCGATGATGCCGGTGAACACGTCACTCCCCCTTGGGTGTGCTGATCGGGACCGCGGTGATGCGCAGGTCCGGGCCGATGCGGGTCACGTCGGTCAGCTCCAGGCCGATCGCGTCGTCGATGCTGGTCACGCCCGCGTCCAGGACGGCCGTGGGGCCGGCGCCGAGCAGCTTCGGCGCCACGTAGGCGACGACCTCGTCGACCAGGCCGGCCGCGAGGAACGCCCCCGAAAGTCGGGGACCGCCCTCCAGCAGCACGCGCCGGTGACCCCGGTTGAACAGTTCGGCGCACAGCGCCGCGAGATCCACCCGCCCGTCGGGGCCGGCCCCGACGTCCGCGGTGGTCGCCACCCAGGTGCGCGCGGCGCCGTCGCGCACGCGGGCATCAGCGGGGGTACGCCCGGCGGAGTCGACGACGACCCGCAACGGCTGCCGGGTGGCGGACACCCCGGTGGCCGGGTCGCGGACGGTCAGCTGCGGGTCGTCGGCGAGCACGGTGCCCACACCCGCCATGATCGCATCGCAGCTGCTCCGCAGGATGTGTACGTCCGAACGGGCGGCCGGCGACGTGATCCACTGGCTGCTGCCGTCGGCGGCGGCGGAGCGGCCGTCCAGCGTGGCGGCCAGCTTCCAGATCACGTACGGCCGGGGGTCGCCCGCGGCGGCCCGGCGGGTGGACACCAGCCAGGCCCGGTTACCCGCGGCCGCCTCCGCCTCGCGTACCCCCAGCTCGACCTCGACCCCGGCGGCCCGCAGGGTGGCGGCGCCACCGGCGGCGGTCGGGTTGGGGTCCGGGACGGCCACCACGACCCGGGCGACCCCGGCCGCGATCAGGGCCTGCGTGCAGGGGCCGGTGCGGCCGGTGTGGTTGCAGGGTTCCAGCGTGACGACGGCGGTGCCGCCCTTGGCCCGCACGCCCGCCTCGGCGAGCGCCCGGATCTCGGCGTGCGGCCCGCCCGCGTACGCGTGGAAGCCCTCGCCGACGCTCTGCCCGGCGGCGTCGAGGATGACGCAGCCGACCACGGGGTTGGGGCTGGTCGCGCCGATGCTTCGGGAGGCGAGCGCGATCGCCCATCGCATCGCCCGGTCTTCGGCGTCGCTGGCCATCTCCACGCCCTTCTGCGCACAACGCGCGTTCACGGCGCGCGGGCAGGGCAGGGTGACATCAGGCGGGAGGTCACGGGTGGGCGTCCAGGTGGGCGCGCGGCACACCGCCGCCGGGCCGGGCCCCGATGCCTCGGCCGGGCGTTTCATCCCGCGCGCTGTCTCCCATCCGGACTGTCTGGCCGGCGCGTCGCCGCGTCGGGCCAACCGTCGGCTCCGGGGTCACACCGGATCCACCGGTGGCTGGCGGCCACCGGGTCGCGGGCTGACCGGGGCCGCTCGCCCCGGATCACCGCCGGTTCGGAATTTCACCGAGTCCCGCCAGCGCGCTGGTGGGTATGCCCTGAGTGTGCCACGCGGAACGGCCGGTCGGATAGCTGCGCGATACAGGTCACACCCGGCGTGGCGGGCACGGAAATGGTCAGACAGGCCCGGACCGCCGCGGCGAGCCCGTGCCCGGCTCGTGCTTGGTCTTGCGCCGGTCGTAGGCGACGAACGAGCCGGGCTGGTTCTTCGCCACGGTCTTCATCTCGTTGGCCACCGCGATCACCTCGCGCGGGTCGGTGTAGTCGCGCTGGGCGGACAGGGCGACCCCGATCGACACGGTGACCAGGCCGACGTCGTGCAGCTCGTTGTTCTGCCGGCTCTTGACGCGCAGGTAGCCGCGGGCGCGGTCCTCCGCGTCGTAGAGGGTGTCGGCCTCGTCCTCGAACTCGCGCACGGCCCGCTCGGTGAGCGGGCGCACCTGCTCGGGGGCGCAGACGACGACGAAGTCGTCGCCGCCGATGTGGCCGAGGAAGACCGGCGGCAGGCCCGCCGCGACGACCGCGCGGTGCAACTTCCGGGCCAGGGTGGCGATGAACTCGTCGCCGCGACCGAACCCGTACACGTCGTTGACGGCCTTGAAGCCGTCGATGTCGACGTGGCAGACGGCGAAGTCGGACCCGCCCCGCAGCCGGTCGCTGATCTCCTGCTGGATGCGGGCGTTGCCGGGCAGCCCGGTCAGCGGCGACACCTCGCGGAACTCGCGGTTGCGCCGCAGCGTGGTCTGCACGCGGGCGACCAGCTCCAGGGTGTCGAACGGCTTGACGATGTAGTCATCGGCGCCGGCCGTCAGGCCGACGACCTTGTCGACGGTGAGGCCCTTCGCGGTCAGCATGATGACGGGGATGGCGGAGGTCATCGCGTCGGCGCGCAGCCGCTTGGTGACCTCGACGCCGTCCAGGCGCGGCATCGCGACGTCGAGCAGGACGAGGTCGGGCCGGCGGGCGGCCACCTCCTCCAGCGCCGCGACGCCGTCGTGGGCGACGACCACGTCGAAGCCCTCCATGCGCAGGTTCATCTCGACGAACCGCGCGATGTCCACGTCGTCGTCGACGACCAGGATCCGCTGTCGCGGCGGTGGCTGCGTCACGACAGATCCGTAACCGGTGCACTCCCCTGTGCGGTGCGGCGTAGGCGGCGGACCGCCTCGGCGGGGTCGTCGGCGCCGAAGACGGCCGTGCCGGCCACGAAGGCGTCGGCGCCGGCCTCGGCCGCGGCGGCGATCGTGTCGTCGGCGATGCCGCCGTCGACCTCGATGCGCAGCTTGAGGTGACCGGCCTTCGCGTGGCGGCGGGCCGTGCGCACCTTGTCGAGCAGGTGCGGCAGGAACTCCTGGCCGCCGAAGCCCGCCTTGATCGTCATGATCAGCAACGTGTCGAAGTTCTCCAGCAGCGGCAGGTACGGCTCGACGGGGGTGTCCCGGTCGATCGCGAGGCCGGCCCGGGCGCCCGCCGCGCGCAGGTCCTTGGCGAGCGCCACCGGGTCGTCGCAGGCCTCGGCGTGGAAGCTCACGTTCGTCGCGCCGGCCTCGGCGTAGTCGACGGCCCACCGGCGCGGGTCGGCGATCATGAGGTGGCAGTCCAGCGGCAGCGTCGTGGCCGGCAGCAGGCTGCGCACCACGGGCAGGCCGAGGGTCAGGTTCGGCACGAAGTGGTAGTCCATCACGTCGACGTGCAGCCAATCGGCGTCGCGCTCAACCTCCCTGGCCTGCTCCCCGATGCGGGCGAAGTCGGCGGCGAGGAGGCTGGGCGCCACGATGAGGCCCTCAGGCGCGACGCTGTGCGATGGATCGGTCACCGCGACAGTGTAGTCACCGCGAGGGCCGGTCGGTCACTCCGCCGTCAGGCCGAATCCGACATTGACCAGCCTATATGCTAGGCGATCACGACGGTGGGGTCGTCCGCACCGGGAGTGCCGGGCAGCAGGCCGGCCAGGAGCAGTTCGCCCTGCTCCCACGGGCCGTGGCCGCTGTCCACATTGATGTGGCCGGCGTCGCCGGCATCGATGAAGACCGCCCGCCAGGCGCCCGCGAACGCGCGCGCCCGCTCGATGCTCACGTACGGGTCGGTGGTGCTGCCGACCACGAACGCCTCGAACGGTAGGGGCGTCAGCGGCACCGGGCTGAACGACTCGAACGGGTGGTCGGGCAGGTTGTCCACATCGGCCGGTGCGACCAGCAGCGCCGCGCGCACCGGACCCACGTGCGCGGCGGCCCACCGCACGACGGCGATCGCGCCGAGGCTGTGCGCCACGAGGACGACCTCCTCCTCGCTCGCGTTCACCGCCTCGTCGATGCGGGCGACCCACGCCTCGCAGGTCGGGTGGTCCCAGTCGTCCTGCTCAATCCGGATGTACTCCGGGTTTTCCTCTTCCCACAGGCTCTGCCAATGGCCGGGGCCTGAATTCTGATAGCCGGGAACCACCAGGACGCGCGTCATGCCGCACAGGATATGGGGTACACGCACGTTCACCGTAGGCCCGCAACGGATCCTTTACGTGAGCGAACTTTACCGCTTAAGCTCCTGGGAGCGCTTCCATCGACATATTCTTTCGTCCCCCTTCTAGGAGCACCCGTGCGTCCGTCCCTTCGGCGGCCCTTGGTCGCCGTGTTCGCCGGCATAGCCGCGCTGGTCGCGGCGGCAACAGCCGTCATCGTCACGAATACCGCGCAGGCCGCCGACCCCCGCGACAGCTTCGTCACCCGGTGCGGCATCCGCTTCTGCGTCGACGGCAAGCCGGCCTACTTCGCCGGCACCAACACGTACGACCTGTTCACCTACGGTTACGACTGGCTGCCCGGCGAGCAGTACGTGGACAAGACCCGCATCGACAACCACATGGCCAACCTCAGGGCCGACGGCGTCCAGGTGCTGCGCCTGTGGATGTTCAGCCACGAGGACTGGATGGGCTCGGAGGCCGCCGAGGGCGTCTACACCGAGGAGGAGTTCATCCTCTACGACTACATCATGAAGTCGGCCCGCGACCACTCGATCCGCCTCATCCCCGTCTTCGAGAACTACTGGGAGGCGTACGGCGGCATCGACAAGCGACTGTCCTGGGAAGGGCTCGGCACCGGCCAGGCCAACCGCTGGAGGTTCTTCAACAAGGCCCAGTGCCCCGGCTGCTTCGACCAGTACAAGAACTACGTGCGCTACGCGCTGGCCCGCACCAACTTCTTCACCGGGGTCAAGTGGATCAACGACCCGACGGTGATGGCGTGGGAGCTCATGAACGAGCCCCGCTACCAGGACGCCACCCCGAACGAGAACACCACCGGCACCACCCTGCGGGCGTGGGTCGACGAGATGGGCGCCCTGGTCAAGAGCCTCGACCCCAACCACCTCCTCGGTACGGGCATGGAGGGCCAGCAGACGTCGTACGGCTACGGCGGCGACGCGGGCAACCCGTTCGTCTACATCCACTCCTCGCCGTACATCGACTTCACCTCGGCGCACATGTACCCGACGGAGGGCTGGGCGGGCCTCGACTACGCCAAGGCCCGCACCCTGGTCAAGCGCTGGATCGACGACTCGCACAATGTGGTCGGCAAGCCGTTCTTCCTCGGCGAGTGGAACGTCCACGACAACAAGAGCGAGTGGTGGGCCCAGATCTACGCCGAGATGGAGGCCAGCGGCGGCGATGCCGACGCGTTCTGGTGGTTCCCCGGCTCGTCGTCATGCGGCGGCTTCGACAGCGGCTTCGGCTGCCCCGAGCACACCGTGTTCAAGCAGCACTCGGCGAACTTCGCGGCCAAGTCGGGCACGGGCTCGACCGCCGGCCCGACCTCGTCGGTGCCCACCTCCACCCGGGCGGCCACCAGCACGCCGCCGACGTCGTCCGTCGTGACGACCCGCCCGCCCACGTCGGCCGTCGTCACCTCGCGCCCGCCGNCGCGCCCGCCCACCTCGGCCGTCGTGACCTCGCGCCCGCCCACCTCGGCCGTCGTGACCACCCGGCCGCCGACCAGCGCGGTGGTCACCTCCGCCGGCCCGACCTCGGCCGGCGGCTGCGCCGCCGCGTACAAGGTGGCCAACCAGTGGACGGGCGGCTTCCAGGGTGAGGTCACCGTCACGGCCGGCTCGGCCGCGATCACCGGGTGGACCGTCACCTGGACGTACGCCAACGGGCAGACGATCACCCAGCTGTGGAACGGCACGCTGACCACCAGCGGGTCGGCGGTGACCGTGAAGAACCTGTCGTGGAACGGCTCGCTCGCCGCCGGCACGAGCACCACGTTCGGGTTCCTCGCCAACTGGAACGGCACCAACAGCGTCCCGACGCTGACCTGCGTCAAGGCCTGACGCGGATTACCGGGGCGACCCCGGCGGACATTTCCGCCGAGGTCGCCCTCGTCAGATCGCCGCGATGGTCGCCGGTGCGCGCTCGGCGCGGCTGAGCGCCCGCAGCACCGCCGTGGCGCCGTGCTGCTTCACGGCGAGCTTCGTGAGCAGCGCGAACACGGGCTCGAGCACCTCGTCGGGCTGGGCGGGCGCGTCGATGCCAACGCTCACCGCGAGGTCGTCGTTGTGCACCGCGATCTCCAGCAGCCGGGTGACGAGGAAGTCGTCGAAGGTGAGCGACCACCCGGCCCAGGGCAGCGCCACGACCAGATCCGCCGGCAGCGTCGGGAACGTCGCGTCGAGGGCCGCGACCTGCCCGGCGATGAACTCGGCGAGAGCCGCCGGGCCGCCCGCCGCGTCCTTCTCCCCCGACTCCCGGACGCCGACGCTGACCGGGTCGTCCGGCTGGGCACCGACCCAGGTGGACCGTTCGAAGTGGTCCAGCAGGGTGATCGGCGCCTCGGCCGACGGACCCGCCGCGGCGAGCTCCACCACCCGGTTCACCTGCCGGCCGAGATGGCCTGCTAGCCCGCTCACCCGGAACTCCGCCAGCGCGCTCGGTTCATCCCATGCCGCGGCGACCGCCGGGTCGGCCAGCAGTTCCGCCGCCGACCGCGCCGCCCGCAGATACGCTTCCCTGATCGTCACTCGTCGCTCCCGTTACCTTCCAGTGTGCTTTAGTGGTACACATTCGGTAGTCCTACCTTGCGGTAGGACGGTCCCGGTCTGATCGGCGGTTGCCGTGCCGGGTTCACGTTTCGTAGCCACCTGCCCGCGTAGGCGGGTCTTCTGGTCGGCTCCACGTGCTGCCACCGGGCCACGCCCGGCGGTGGTGACCTTTGCCGCGAGCGCGGCGAGGTTTCGTGCGGCATTGTGGTCGCGGTCAAGGACCATGCCGCAGGTGCTGCAGGTGTAGCTCCGCTCGAACAGGGCCGGTTTGGTTTCGCCGCACCGCAACAGCACCCGTTGACTACCCTAGCCGGGGCGCGGCACAGCGCCCGCGGATTCTCCCGGAGGCAACGATGACGGTCACCATCCCGTCGGGCGCGACGGTCCTGTTCATCGGTGACAGCATCACCGACGCCGGCCGCGACCGCGCCAACCCCGACGACCTCGGACACGGGTACGCGCTGATCGCGGCCGCCCTGTTCGGTGCCCGCCACCCCGGTCACGGCGTCCGGTTCGGCAACCGCGGCATCGGCGGCGACCGTGTGCGCGACCTGCGCAAGCGCTGGACCGAGGACTGCATCACGCTGCGCCCCGACGTCGTATCCGTCATGATCGGCGTCAACGACACATGGCGCGGATTCGACTCCGGGGACGTCACGTCCACCGAGGACTACGAGAACGACTACCGCGAGATTCTGACGGCCACCCGCGTGGGTCACCGACGGGTGCACCTGACGCCGGCCGGGGACGCCCTGCTCGCGCAGGAGTGGCTGCGCGCGGTGGCGCCGTGACCCTGACCCTGCGCGGGTACGCCGGCCCGGTGGACCTGCCGCGGCTGGAGGCGGTCCGGGCCGCCGCTCAGGCCCTGCTCGGCACGCGCCTGTCCGCGCTCGCCGGGTTGAGCGTGCCCCGCGCCACGCTGCGGACCGTACGCGAGAACCCGAACCGCAGCGTCGCGCTCTACGAGGGGCGCGGCTACCGGGTCACCGCGACCCTGCCGCGCTACCGCAAGCCGCTCGCATGACGCCACTTAACCCACAATGACGGGCTCTCACGGCATAACATTGCCACCCGTCCACCGTGGAGGATGCGATGCTGGAACCGATGCCGTTCGACCCGGACGTGCCGAACGTGGCCCGCATGTACGACTACTACCTGGGCGGCACGGACAACTTCGCCGCCGACCGGGCCGCCGCGGACCAGGCCCTCACCGTGGCGCCCGAGCTGCGGGTGGGGGCGCAGGAGGGGCGCAAGTTCCTCAGCCGGGCGGTCACGTACCTCGCCCGCGACGGGATCCGGCAGTTCCTCGACGTCGGCTGCGGCCTGCCGACCCGCGGCAACGTCCACGAGGTGGCCCGCGCGGTCACCCCGGCCGCCCGGGTCGTCTACGTCGACAACGACCCGATGGTCGTCGCGCATGCCCGGGCGCTGCTGGGCACCCATCCCACCACGGCGGTCGTCGAGGCCGACCTGCGCGACCCGGAGTCGCTGCTCGGCAGCCCGGCCGTCAAACAGATGATCAACTTCAGGGAGCCGGTCGGCCTGCTGCTCTTCTCGGTGCTGCACCTGGTCCCCGATGACGAGCTCGCGCACCGGGTCGTGCGGCGGCTGCGCGAGCAGCTGGCGCCCGGCAGCTACCTCGCGATCGCCCACGCGGTGGCCGACCTGCGACCCGAGACGACCGCCCGGCTCGCCGCGCTCTACCAGGACAAGACCGCCTCCGCCGGCCCCCGGCGGCCGAACCTGCCGACCAGGGACCAGGTGCTGCGCTACTTCGACGGCCTGGAGCTGGTCGAGCCGGGCCTCGTCTACGTGCCGCGGTGGCGGCCCGATCCCGACGACGAGGGCCCCGGCGACACGCCCGTCTGGTCGGTCGGCGGCGTCGCGCGCACGCCGTAGCCCGGCTCAGCGGCGAAGGTTCGTCAGCTGGTGCGACGCAGCAGGGCCAGGAACATGGCGTCCGTGCCGTGCCGGTGCGGCCACAGCTGCACCGCCGGCCCCGTGCCGAGCCCTGGCACACCCGGCAGGTAGGGCCGGGCGTCCACCAGGTCGACCGCGACGGGTGACCGGCGCACCGCCTCGGTGACCGACACCTGCGTCTCCACCAGGTGCGGCGAGCACGTCACGTAGGCGACGACGCCGCCGGGCCGCACGGCCTTCAGCGCCGCGCCGAGCAGCTCGCGCTGCAGCCGGGTGAGCGGCGGCAGGTCGGTCGGCTGGCGGCGCCACCGCGACTCGGGGCGGCGGCGCAGGCTGCCCAGCCCGGAGCAGGGCGCGTCGACGAGCACCCGGTCGAAGCCGGCCTCGGGCAGGTCGTCGGAGGCGCCGACCTCGCGCCCGTCGGCGCACAGCACCCGCACCGGCATGCCGCGCACCGCGTTGCGCACCAGGTCGGCGCGGTGGGGTGCCACCTCCACGGCGGTCAGCCGCGCGTCGCGCTCGACGGCCAGGCCGCCCAGCAGGGCCGCCTTGCCTCCCGGGCCGGCGCACAGGTCCAGCCAGCGGTTGTCGTCGCCCTCGACCGGCACGTCGGCCAGCGCGAGCGCCACCAGCTGCGAGCCCTCGTCCTGCACGTGGGCGCGGCCGTCGACGATGGCGCGCAGCTCGCCCGGCGAACCGGACGGCAGATAGACCCCGTACGGCGAGAACGCGCCCGGCGCGCCGCCCACCTCGTCGGCCAGGTCGGCCGCGTCGACGCGGCCCGGACGGGCGCACAGGTGCACCTCCGGCCGCTCGTTGTCCGCGATGAGCAGAGCCTGCGTCTCGTCCAGGTCGCCGCCGAGCGCCTCGCGGAAGGCCCGCACGATCCACTGTGGATGGGCGTCCACGACGGACAGGTGCGCGACCGGGTCGGCGTCGCGCGACGGGGCCAGCTCGTCGAGCCAGGCCGGCAGCTCCTTGGACGTGATCTGCCGCAGCACGGCGTTCGCGAATCCCGCGGCGCCCGGCGAGACGCGGCGCACGAGGTCCACGGTGGCCGAGACCGCGGCGTGCGCCGGCACCCGCGTGTGGAGGATCTGGTACGCCCCGAGGCGCAGCGCGTCGCGGGCCGGCGGATCGATGCGACCCACCTCCCGGCCGGCCGCCTTCTCGATGATCACGTCGAGCTGGCCGAGCTGGCGCAGCGTGCCGTAGGTCAGCTCGGTCGCGAACGCCGCGTCGCGGCCGAAGACCTGCTCCTCGCGCAGCACCTTGGGCAGCACCAGGTTGGCGTACGCGTCGTCGCGCTGGACGGCCGCGACGGCCTCGTAGGCGGCCCAGCGGGCCACGTCACGGGCGGGACGGCGGACCGCGCGCGTCACGACGTACTCCCGGGTTCGAAACGCTCCGCGTCGCCCAGGCGGGCGCCGCGGGCCCAGTCCGCCGCGGACATCGCCTTCTTGCCGGCCGCGCGCACGTCGCCCAGGGCGACCGGCGCGGTGGCCGTGCCGCACAGCACCCGGTTGCGCGCCACGAGCAGGTCGCCCGGCTTGAGCGCCGGGCCGTCGGGCACGACCGTGACCGGGCCGAGCTTGACCCGCTCGCCGCGGAACTCCGTCCACGCGCCGGGGGCCGGGGTGCACGCGCGGACGCGGCGGTCGACCGCGAACGCGGGCTCGTCCCAGCGGACCTGGGCGTCCTCCACCGTGACCTTCGGGGCGAGGCTGATGCCGTCGACGGGCTGCGGCACGGCGCGCGCGGTCCCGGCGGCGATCGCGTCGAGCACCGCCACGAGCAGCCCGCCACCCGCGACCGCCAGCCGGCCCAGCAGGTCGCCGGACGTGTCGGTGGGGCGCACCGTCTCGGTCAGCGTGCCGAAGACCGGGCCGGTGTCGAGGCCGGCCTCCAGCTGGAACACCGAGGCGCCGGTCATGTCGTCGCCGTGCAGCACGGCGTGCTGGACGGGGGCGGCGCCGCGCCAGGCGGGCAGCAGCGAGAAGTGCAGGTTGATCCAGCCGTGCGCCGGGACGTCGAGCGCGACCTGCGGCACGAGGGCGCCGTAGGCGACGACCGGCACGCAGTCCGGCGCGATGTCGGCCAGGCGGGCGAGGAACTCCTCCTCGCGCGGGCGCGCGGGGGTGAGCACCTCGATGCCGCGCTCGTCGGCCCACGCGCCGACGGGCGAGCGGACGAGCCGACGGCCCCGGCCGGCCGGCGCGTCGGGACGGGTCAGCACGGCGACGATCTCGTGGCCGGACGCGGCGATCGCGTCCAGGCTGGGCAGGGCGACCTCGGGGGTGCCCGCGAAGATGAGGCGCACGTCAGCGCCCGAAGATTCCGCCGCCGACATGCGGGCTGATCTTGACGGTGGGCGGGGCGTCCGGATTGTACCACTCCGCCTGGCGGATCTGGCGCATCGCGTCCTTGCGGCGGTCGGGGTCGAGGCGGTCGAGGAACAGCACGCCGTCGAGGTGGTCGGTCTCGTGCTGCACGCATCGGGCCATCAGGCCGGTGCCGACGATCTGGATCGGGTCGCCGTACTCGTTGACGCCCTTGGCGATGACGTTCTGCCGACGCTTGGTGTCGATGTAGATGCCGGGGATGGACAGGCAGCCCTCCGGACCGTCCTGCTCCTTCTCGTCGGGGAAGCTCAGCACCGGGTTGATCAGGTGACCGACCACGTCGTCGACGTCGAAGACGAACACGCGCAGGCCCACGCCGAGCTGAGGGGCCGCCAGGCCCGCGCCCTCCTGGTCGAGCAGGGTCTCCGTCAGGTCGCGGACGAGGGTGCGCAACTCCTTGTCGAAGGTGGTCACCGGGTCCGCCGGGGTCCGTAGCACAGGGTCGCCGAACAGGCGGATCGGCTGGATGGTCACACGGCCCCCTCAGGACGGCTCACGATCGACGCGTCAAGTCTACGGAATGCCCCGGCTACCAGAGTTCGGCCGGGTCCACCTGGATCCGCACCGGTTCGGCCGCCTTGCGCGCCGAACGCACCCCGGCCGGCCGGTGCAGGGCCGCCGCCAGGGCGCGGCCCGCCGCGCGGCTGGGCACCCGGACGAGCAGACGCTCGGCGTCGCGGGCCGGCACCGGACCCAGCAGCTCCACCCCGTCGGGCAGCTCCGCCAGCCCCACCAGCTCGTTCACCGCCGCCGGCGAGCCGGTGAGGCTGGCCAGCCGGGCGGCCGGCGGGAAGCCCAGTTGCCGCCGCTCGTCCAGCTCCCGGGCCGCGAACGTCGCCGGGTCCCAGCGCAGCAGCGCCTGGACGGGCACGAGCGCACCATCGGCCACGACGACCACCTTGCCACCGTTCCTAGCGGGCCTGGCCAGCGTCGCGGCGGCCAGCCAGCGGCGCAGCGCCTCCTCGCCGGCGCGCAGGTCGGCGCGCGTGAGCAGCGCCCACGTGTCGAGCAGCAGCACCGCGCCGTAGCCGCCCTCGGCCACGGGCTCCGCGCCGGGCGTCGAGACGACGAGCGCGGGGCCGTTGTCGACGCGGTCCAGCACGCCGTCGCGGCCGCTCGTGCGCACCGGCACGTCGGGGAAGGCGCGGCCCAGCTCGTCAGCGGTGCGGCGGGCGCCGACGACGGCGGCGCGCAGCGGTCGGCCGC
>NZ_BAAALT010000088.1:0-22852 GCF_039528515.1 Luedemannella flava | reverse complement strand
CCGCCGGCCCGGGGGCCGGTCGCCCGCGGCTCGCCCGCCCGCACGCCGCCCGCCGTCCGCAGTTCGCTGACCAGCGACGGGCCCGCGGTTGAGGGGCCCGCCGTCGACGGGCCCGGCGTGGATGAGCCCGCCGGAGAATGGCCGGAAGGTCCCGCGGTGCCCGAAGTGCCGGCGCCGTCCGGCGAGCCACTCCCGCCGAGCGACCCGCTGCCGAGCGACCCGCCCTCGCCGGGCCCGGCAGCACCTGAGGGGCCGCCGCCGGTCGGGTCGGGCGGCCCTGCGCGCATGCCGCCGCTCCGCGGGTCAAGACTTGTCACCTGGGTAGCCTATCGCCACGGTCTCGAAGCGGTCTCGGCGTCGGCGTGTCGAGGCGCACCGTCGTGGTCGAACGTCTGTCGCGAGATAACGTGCGCCCGTGAGGTCCCCACGGCGTTGCTCCCGCAACGGCTGCCCTAAGACGGCCGTCGCGACGCTGACCTACGTCTACGCCGACTCGACCGCCGTGGTCGGCCCGCTGGCGGCCTTCTCGGAGCCGCATTCCTACGATCTCTGCGAGGCCCACGCACGCGGCCTGACGGCGCCCCGCGGGTGGGACCTGGTCAGGCACGAGGGCGAGTTCGACCCGCCACCGCCCAATGTGGACGATCTCGTCGCGCTCGCCGAGGCGGTCCGGGAGGCCGCCCGGCCCACCAACGCGGACGGGGACATCCCGCCCCCACCCACCGGCCGGTCCACCCGCGCGACCGGCGGGGGTAGCCTGGGGCGTCGCGGCCACCTCCGGGTGATCCCGCCGCAGCGCTGACCCAGGTGCGGCGTTCACCCCTTGCGTAAGGATGGCCGTGTACCCGCACGGGCGCTATGTCGATGAGCCGGACGAACCGGCGGACAAACCGGAGCCGACGTGGCGGCGGGTCCTACGTCGCACAAAACTCGTGATCTTCATCAGCGTGGCGGTGGTGATCGTCATCCTGATGTATGGCTACGGCCTGCTCCGGTCGAGCGCGGGCGCCGTCAGTGTGAAGGCGGGCGACTGCCTGCCGGCCACGGCGGTCGCGGAGGGCGCCTCGGCGGGCGAACTGGACGCGGTGGACTGTGCCGGCACCGGGGCCGCCTACCAGATCGTGGCGCTCATGCGCGATCGGTCAAAGTCCGCGCAGCACGAGACCCTGTGCGAACTGCTGCATCCCACCTCCGACGGGGCGATCTGGGTGGGCCGGCTCGGCACCGGCACGGCGCTCTGCCTGCACGAGCTGTGACGCCTGCAGGAGCTGTGACGCCCGCAGGAGCTGTGACGAGCTGAGGGTCAGCCGCCGAGGAGGCGCGAGAACAGGGCCGCCCGCCGCGAGGGGCGGCCCGTCCGGGCCTCCTCGGCGTCGGCGGCCGTCATGACGCGCAGGCCGGCGTTGACCCCCAGCCAGCGCAGCGGCTCCGGCTCCCAGCGCGGCGACCGGTGCCCCACCCAGGGCAGCCGGACCAGTTCGGAGTCCTCGCCCGTGATCAGGTCGGCGAGCGTACGGCCGGCGAGGTTGGCCGTGCCCACGCCGTCGCCGACGTACCCGCCGGCCCAGGCGATCCCGGCGCGCCGGTCGAGCCCGACGGACGGGTGCCAGTCGCGCGGCACACCGAGCGGCCCGCCCCAGTGGTGCGTGATCTCGACGTCCGCCGGCAGGGCGGGGAAGAAGTCGGCGAGCGTCTCGCGCAGGGCCGCGTGGACCCGCGCGTCCCGGTCGAACTCGGGCCGTACGGTCGACCGGAAGTGGTAGGGCGCGCCGCGCCCGCCGAACGCCAGCCGGTCGTCGGCCGTGCGCTGGCCGTAGATGATCAGGTGCCGGTGGTCGGTGAACGTCTCGCGCCCGGCCAGCCCGGCGGTCCCCCAGAACGTCGCGGGCAGCGGCGCGGTGACCAGCATCAGCGAGTACACGGGCGCGACGACGCGGCGCAGCGCCGGCAGCGCCGGCGTGTACCCCTCGGTGGCGCGCACGATCGTCCGGGCCCGGATGGTGCCGTGCGCCGTGAGCACCGCGCCGTGCCGCATCGCGCGGACCCGGGTGCGCTCGTGGACGCGCACGCCGCGCCGCTCGACCGCGCGCGCCAGGCCCCGGACCAGCTTCGCCGGGTGGATCGCCGCGCAGTGCGGCGTGTACGTCGCGCCGAGCACCCCGGCCGCCCCGCACCGCCGGGACGCCTCGTCGGCGTCGAGCAGTTCGAGATCGCCGTCGGCGAAGCCGTACTCCCGGGATTCCTGAATGTCCTCGCGCGCCCGCTCCAGCTGCACCGGGGTGCGGGCCAGCATGATCGTGCCGCCCTTGGTGAAGTCGCAGTCGATGCCCTCGGCGGCCGCGACGGCCCCGACCTCGTCGACCGTGGCCTGCATGGCGCGGTAGAGCGCCACGGCCGCTCCGCGCCCGTGCCGGCGGGCGAGCGCCGACACCGACTGCGGGAAAAGCGCGGAGCACCAGCCGCCGTTGCGGCCGCTGGCGCCGAAGCCCGCGATCTCCGCCTCGACCACCGCGACCCGCAGCGACGGGTCCGCCCGGGCCAGGTAGTACGCGGTCCACAGGCCGGTGTACCCGGCGCCGACGACGCACACGTCGACGTCGGTGTCGCCGGGCAGCGCCGGCCGGGGCGTCAGATCGTCGTCCACACTGGACATCCAGTGGGACAGGGCGCGGTAGTCCACGGGCTTACAGGTGCTGCCAGGCTTCGGTGAGCACCCCGCGCAGGATCTGCTCGATCTCGGCGAAGTGCGACTCCTCGCAGATCAGCGGCGGGGCGAGCTGCACCACCGGGTCGCCCCGGTCGTCTGCGCGGCAGTAGAGGCCCGCCTCGAAGAGCGCCTTCGACAGGAAGCCGCGCAGCAGCCGCTCGGACTCGTCGTCGCTGAACACCGCGCGGGTGGCCTGGTCCTTGACCAGCTCGATGCCGTAGAAGAAGCCGTCGCCGCGCACGTCGCCGACGATCGGCAGGTCGCGCAGGCGCTCCAGGTACGACCGGAAGACCGGCGCGTTGGTGCGCACGTGCTCGAGCAGGCCTTCGCGCTCGAACAGGTCGAGGTTGGCCAGCGCCACGGCCGAGGCGACGGGGTGGCCGCCGAACGTGATGCCGTGCAGGAACGCCTCGGTGCCCGTGGCGAACGGCTCGAACAGCCGCTCGCGTACGATCATCGCGCCCAACGGCACGTACCCGCTGGTGATGCCCTTCGCACAGGTGATGATGTCGGGCTGGTACCCGTACCGCTGGGCGCCGAAGTACTCACCCAGGCGGCCGAACGCGCAGATCACCTCGTCCGAGACGAGCAGCACGTTGTACCTGTCGCAGATCTCGCGGACCCGCTGGAAGTAGCCGGGCGGCGCCGGGAAGCAGCCGCCGGAGTTCTGCACGGGCTCCAGGAACACCGCGGCGACCGTGTCGGGGCCCTCGAAGAGGATGGCCTCCTCGATCCGGTTCGCCGCCCAGAGCCCGAACGCCTCCGCGTCCGTCCCGTCGGGACCCGCGGTGCCGGCGGGGGCGCGGTAGAGGTTGGTGTTGGGGACCTTGATGCCGGTCGGCACGAGCGGCTCGAAGTCCGCCTTGATCGGGGCCAGCCCCGTGATCGACAGGGCGCCCATCGACGTGCCGTGGTAGGCGATGTGCCGCGAGATCACCTTGTGCTTGGTCGGCTTGCCGGTGCGCTTGAAGTACGCCCGGGCGAGCTTCCACGCGCTCTCCACCGCCTCGGACCCGCCGGTGGTGAAGAAGACCCGGTTCAGGTCGCCGGGCGCGAGGGTGGCCAGGCGCTCGGCCAGCTCGACGGCCTTCGGGTGCGCGTACGACCACAGCGGGAAGTACGCCAGCTCGGCGGCCTGCTTCGCGGCGGCCTCGGCGAGCTCGGTGCGACCGTGTCCGGCCTGCACCACGAACAGCCCGGCGAGGCCGTCGAGGTAGCGCTTGCCGTGCTGGTCCCAGACGTAGGCGCCCTCGCCACGGACGATGACGGGCACGTCGGCGTCGCGGTAGGACCCCATCCGGGTGAAGTGCATCCACAGGTGGTCGGCGGCGTGCCCGCCGATCTGTTCCAGCTCCGTGTCGGACATGGTCCCGCCTCGCAATGCTGTGGTGACGACGCTGCTGTGGTATTGGCGCTGCTGTGGTATTGGCGCTGCTGTGGTATTGATGCTGCTGTGGTATTGATGCTGTGGCACCACGGTTATCGCACAGAATCGCAGGTCAAGCAAGCCCTAAGCGCAGCCTATGACACCTAACGCAACGGAATCCGTTGTTGCCTGACCGACCCCTAAGCCGTGCCCCAGCTATAGGTCTGCTTGCGGAGCTTGAGGTACACGAAGGCTTCGGCCGCGGTGACGCCCTCGACCGAGCGGATCTGCTGCAGGATCTCCAGCAGGTGGTCGTCGTTGCGGCACACGGCCTCGGTGAGCAGGTCGAAGGAGCCGGCCGTGATCACCACGTAGTCGACGTCCGTCAGCTCGGCGAGCTGGTCGGCGATGCGTTCGAGGTCGCCGGACGAGCGGATGCCGATCATGGCCTGGCGGGGGAAGCCCAGCTGCAGGGGGTCGGTCACGGCGACGATCTGCATGATGCCGGCGTCGAGCATCCGCTGCACCCGCTGGCGTACGGCCGCCTCGGACAGGCCGACGGCCTTGCCGATCGTCGCGTACGGCCGCCGGCCGTCCTCCTGGAGCTGCTCGATGATCTGCTTGGCCACGTCGTCGAGCAGCGGGTTCGCCCCGTCGCGCCCGGTTTCCCGGCCGGCGTGCCCCCGGCCGGCGCCGTTGCGGCGGTGGTTGCCCCGCTGCTCTTCCATGGCCGCTCCCTCAGGTCGTTCGTGGTGGGCTAGTGTGGCTGGTCCGGGGTCGGGTGCGACGCTCAGTCGGCGGTCCGTTACCGTGCCGTGTCCCGGCTGTTGCTCGACGGTTTCCCGATGGCGCGAACAATGTCGATTAGGACGCGACCGTCGCCGAGAGTCTCGCGTATTTCGTCGCCAGCCGCTACAACCGCAACGGAATCCCTTGTGACGGACTGTTTGGTCTGCCAGGATCGGTGCTCACCTGAGCTGATCGTCAAACCCCGCTGATCGTCGAACCCCCCACTCGCGACCAGTCGCTCGAAGGAGCAGTCCGGTCCGTCGGAGCCCGACTTCCGTAGGAGCACGCTATGCGCACTTCCTCCCGCAAGCCGCTTTCGCCTGAGGCGTCGGCCGTGGTGGCCGCGTTCGGTGGATCTGGATCGATGTCCCGGCGGACCCTGATGCGCGGCACCGCGGCCGCCGGCGCGCTGGCCGCCCTGGGCGGCTCGCTCGCCGCGTGCGGCACCAAGGGCACGAAGCAGACCGAGGCCACCTGTGTGAGCACGGACAACTCGGCGACCGAGAAGACCCTGGCCTTCTCCAACTGGCCCCTCTACATCGACGTTGACGAGAAGGACGAGACCAAGCGTCCCTCGCTGATCGGCTTCGAGCAGGCGACCGGCATCAAGGTCACCTACGCGGAGGACATCAACGACAACAACGAGTTCTTCGGCAAGATCAACAAGCAGCTCGGCGCCTGCCAGTCGATCGACCGCGACGTCATCGTCATGACCGACTGGATGGCCGGCAAGCTCGTGCGCCTCGGCTGGATGCAGAAGCTCGACAAGGCCAACCTGCCCAACGTCGCGGCCCACCTCTCGTCGTTCCTGAAGGCCCCCAGCTGGGACCCCAACGACGAGTACGGCGTGGTCTGGCAGGCCGGCCTCACCGGCGTCGCCTACAACGCGAAGGTCACCAAGGAGGTCAGGTCCATCAACGACCTCCTCACCCGGCCCGACCTCAAGGGCAAGGTGGCCATGCTCAGCGAGATGGAGGACACCATGGCGCTGATGCTGCTCGCGAACGGCAACGACCCGCGGACCTTCACCGACGCCCAGTTCGACGCCGCGCTCGCGAAGCTGGAGAAGGCCGTCCAGTCCGGGCAGATCCGCAAGTTCACCGGCAACGAGTACGCCCAGGATCTCGACAAGGGCGACATCGCGGCGTGCTTCGCCTGGTCGGGCGACGTCATCCAGCTCGGCTTCGAGAACGAGAACGTCAAGTGGGTCAACCCCGAGGAGGGGTTCACCTACTTCACGGACAACATGATGGTGCCGAACAAGGCGACGCATAAGGCGAACGCCGAGAAGCTCATGAACTACTACTACGACCCCAAGGTGGCGGCGGAGGTCGCGGCCTGGGTCAACTACATCTGCCCGGTCGACGGCGCGCAGGCCGAGATGGCGAAGGTCGACCCGGAGCTGGCGGAGAACCCGCTGATCTTCCCGACCGGCGAGGAGCTGGCCAAGGCCAAGGACTTCCGGACCCTGACCGACGCCGAGATCAAGTCGTACGGGGAGAAGTTCCAGAAGGTCATCGGGGCCTGAGCAATGACGTCGTCCCCCTCGACTGAGCTGCACCTGGCCAACGTCACGAAGAAGTTCGCCGCGTTCACGGCGGTGGACGACCTCACGCTGACCGTCCCGCAGGGCTCGTTCTTCGCGCTGCTCGGGCCGTCCGGTTGCGGCAAGACGACCACCCTGCGGATGGTCGCCGGCCTGGAGGAGCCCACGTCGGGCAAGGTGCTGCTGGGCGGCGTGGACATCGCCCACAAGCGCCCCTACCAGCGCCCGGTCAACACGGTCTTCCAGAGCTACGCGCTCTTCCCGCACCTGAACATCTTCGACAACGTCGCGTTCGGCCTGCGTCGGCGCGGCGTGAAGAGCCGGGACATCAGGACGCAGGTCGGCGAGATGCTGGACCTGGTGCAGCTGGCCGGCCTGGGCGCACGCAGGCCCGCCCAGCTCTCCGGCGGCCAGCAGCAGCGCGTCGCGCTGGCCCGGGCGCTGATCAACCGGCCGCAGGTGCTGCTGCTCGACGAGCCGCTCGGCGCGCTCGACCTCAAGCTGCGCCGCCAGATGCAGATCGAGCTCAAGCGCATCCAGACCGAGGTCGGCATCACGTTCCTGCACGTCACGCACGACCAGGAGGAGGCCATGTGGATGGCCGACACCGTGGCCGTGATGAACGCGGGCCGCATCGAGCAGCTCGGCGCCCCCGCCGACATGTACGAGTTCCCGGCCACCGCCTACGTCGCCAACTTCCTCGGCCAGTCCAACCTGCTGTCCGCGACGGTGACGGGCCGCGCCGGGGACGACCTCACGCTCGACGTGGGAGGCACGCGGTTCGCGGCGCCCGCGAGCCGCGCGAGGTCCGCGCAGGGCAACGTCTTTCTGGGGGTACGTCCGGAGAAGGTGCAGTTGGCACCCGCCGGCACCGCCCTGCCGGACGGTCACGTCGGCATCGACTCGGTCGTCACCGACACGTGCTACGCCGGCGTGAGCACCGAGTACCTCCTGCGCACGCCGTGGGGCCAGCAGCTGTCCGCGTTCTCGGCCAACGCGCAGGCCGGCGGCCCGCTCGCGCCGAACACCCCCGTGGTCGCCTTCTGGCATCCGTCGCACTCGTTCGTCCTGCACCGGGCACCCGGCAACCAGCCGACGGACGGTTACGAACTGCCGGACAACCTGCCCGCGGGCACCAGATGAGCGCGTTGGGCCACCTGGGCGGGGGCGGGTCGTCCGTCGCGGTGCCGCCGCGCGCGAGCGAGCCGGTCGCGGGTGCCAAGCGGCGGCGCGTCCTGCCGTACCTGCTGCTCCTGCCGGGCGCGCTGTGGCTGACCGTCTTCTTCATCGCGCCGCTCGTCTCGCTGTTCGCCACCAGCCTGTACGACCCGACCGGGTCGCTGCAGGACGGCTACGCGATGACGTGGCACTTCGCCAACTACGCCGACGCGGTGCGCGACTTCCTGCCGCACTTCGGCCGCTCCCTGGCGTACTCGCTGATCACCACGCTGGTCTGCCTGCTGCTCGGCTACCCGTTGGCGTACGCGATCGCGCAGAAGGCGGGCCGGTTCAAGAACCTGCTGCTCGTCTGCGTGATCGCGCCGTTCTTCACCAGCTTCCTGCTGCGCACGCTCGCGTGGAAGACGATCCTGTCGGACAACGGCGGCCTGGTGCGGTTCCTGCGCGACCTGCCGCTCGTCCCGGACGACCTGCGCCTGCTCGCCACCCCGTTCGCCGTGGTGTGCGGTCTGATCTACAACTTCCTGCCGTTCATGGTCCTGCCGCTGTACGCCAGCCTGGAGAAGCTCGACGGCCGGCTGCTGGAGGCCGCCAGCGACCTGTACGCGGGCTCGTTCGCCGCGTTCCGCAAGGTGACGCTGCCGCTGTCCATGCCCGGCGTGGTCGCCGGCACGCTGCTCACGTTCATCCCCGCGGCGGGCGACTACATCAACGCGTCGTTGCTCGGCACCCCGAACACCACGATGATCGGTAACGCGATCCAGTCCCGGTTCCTCGTCGTCAACGACTACCCGTCGGCGGCCGCGCTGTCGTTCGTACTCATGGGTGCGATCTTGATTCTGGTCCTCATCTATGTCCGCCGTGCCGGCACAGAGGAGGTCGTGTGATGTGGCGTTGGCTCCGGCAGCGGTGGACGCTGTGGGTCGGGCTGCTCGTGCTCGTGTACATGTTCGTGCCGATCTACTACGTCGTGCGGCTGTCGTTCGACCGCTCCAACGGCCGGCTCGACTACGACCTCAACGGCACCTTCACCACGGAGTACTGGCACTCCGCGCTGCGGCCCGGCGAGATGCGCGACGCGGTGATCAACAGCCTGCTCATCGGCCTGATCGCGACGGTCGTGGCGACGATCCTCGGCACGCTGATGTCGTTCGCGCTGGCGCGGCACCGGTTCAGGGGGCGGGCGTCGACCAACCTGCTGATCTTCCTGCCGATGGCGACGCCCGAGGTGGTCATGGGCTCATCGCTGCTGGCCCTGTTCGTCTCCGCCGGCATCCCGCTCGGCTTCGTCACGGTGCTCATCGCGCACGTGATGTTCTGCGTGTCGTTCGTGGTGGTCACCGTGAAGGCGCGGCTCGCCGGCATGGACCCCCGCCTGGAGGAGGCCGCCATGGACCTCTACGCCAGCGAGCGGCAGACGTTCCTGCGGGTCACCCTGCCGCTCGTCGCGCCGGGCATCCTGGCCGCCGCGCTGCTGTCCTTCTCGCTGTCCTTCGACGACTTCATCATCACGAACTTCAACACGAGCGCCACGTTCACCACGTTCCCCATGTACGTCTGGGGCTCCTCGCTGCGCGGGATCCCGCGCGAGGTCAACGTGGTCGGCACCGTCATGTTCGGCGTCGCGTTCGTCATCGTCGTGATCGGCGAGATTCTCAGCTGGCGCCGCCGCAGGTCGCTGCGGTCGGCGCTCCGCGCCTCGACGCTTCCAACTTCGTAGTCCGCGTTGTCGGGGATGATCCGTTATGGTGGGCAGCCATACCATCCGAGCATCGCTTGCTGATGCGGAGAACGTTCCTTTCTGGTTGGACCGGTCCCTGCGGCCGGAGGCGCAGCCGCCGCTGACCGGACCGGCGACCGCCGATCTCGCGATCGTCGGCGGCGGGTACTCGGGTCTGTGGACCGCGTTGCTCGCCAAGCAGGCCGACCCCGCGCTCGACGTGCTCATTGTGGAGCGCGGCGTGTGCGGTGGGGAGGCGTCCGGGCGCAACGGGGGCTTCTGCGCGTCGAGCCTCACCCACGGGCCGGCCAACGGGTCGGCCCGGTTCCCCGACGAGGCCGACACGCTCGTCGCGCTCGGCCAGCGCAACCTCGACGCCATCGGGGCGACCATCGCCGAGCTGGGCATCGACTGCGACTGGGAGCGCACCGGCGAACTGTCGGTCGCCACCGCGTCCTGGCAGCTCGCCACCCTCGACGACGAGGTGGCGCTCGCGGAACGCTTCGGCCAACGGATCGACGTGCTCGACGCGGAGGCGACCCGCGCGGAGCTGAACTCGCCCACCTATCTGGGCGGGGTCTGGCACCGCGACACCACCGCGCTGCTCGACCCGGCGAAGCTGGCCTGGGGCCTGCGTCGCGCCTGCCTCGACGCGGGCGTCCGCATCGCCGAGCACACCGAGGTCACCGGGCTGCGCGCCGATGGGGCGGCCTTGCGCCTCACCACGGCCGCAGGTCCGGTACGGGCCGGGCGGGTGGTGCTCGCGACGAACGCGTTCGCGCCGTTGCTGCGTCGGCTGCGGGCCTACATCGCCCCGGTCTACGACTACGCGGTCGTCACCGAGCCGCTGACGACCGGGCAGCTCGACTCGCTGGGCTGGCGCAACCGGCAGGGCCTGTCCGACTCGGCGAACCAGTTCCACTACTACCGCGTCACCGCCGACAACCGGATCCTCTGGGGCGGCTACGACGCGATCTACCACTACGGCAACCGGATCCGCCCCGACCTGGAGCGGCGCCCGGCCACGTTTGAGCTGCTCGCGGGCCAGTTCTTCGAGACCTTCCCCCAGTTGGCCGGGGAGGTCCGCTTCTCCCACCAGTGGGCCGGCGTGATCGACACGTGCAGCCGGTTCTGCGCCTTCTTCGGCAGCGCGTACGGCGGCCGTCTCGCGTACGCGACCGGCTACACAGGCCTGGGCGTCGGCGCGACCCGCTTCGGCGCCGCCGTCATGCTCGAACTCCTCCGTGCCCCGGGCCCTCATGACTGGGGTCCGGTCATCCCTGGTCGGGCGCTCCCGGGTTTCGGGTCGTTGACCTCGTTGCGGTTCGTGCGGAGCAAGCCGGTGCCGTTCCCGCCGGAGCCGGCCCGCTACCTCGGCATTCAGGCGACCCGCTGGTCGCTGGCCCGCGCCGACGCGCGCGACGGCCGCCGCAACCTGTGGCTGCGCACCCTCGACCGGCTCGGTCTCGGCTTCGACAGCTGATCGGCTGCGACAGCTGATCCGTGTGGTCGGCGCCGTCCCTTAGTTTGCAGAACCCTTTTTCTATTTATTCATCCATTAAAAGGAGTTTAGTGATGCGCATCCTTCAGATCGGTGCCGGCGGCGTCGGCGCCGCCGCCGTCCGGATCGCGGCCCGCCGCGCCTTTTTCGAGACGTACTATGTGGGTGATTATGATCTTGATCGCGCGGAGCATGCGGTGGCCGCGGTGAGTGGGACCGACGGGCCTGACCCGCGGTTCGCCGCGGTGCGGGTCGACGCCTCGGACGCGGCCGCCGTCGCCGCGCTGTGCCGGGAGCACCGGATCACGCATGTGTTCAACGCGGTCGACCCGCGGTTCGTCATGCCGATCTTCGAGGGCGCGCTGGCGGCGGGGGCCGACTACCTGGACATGGCGATGTCGCTGTCGCGGCCGCACCCCGACCGGCCGTACGAGCTGACCGGCGTGAAGCTCGGCGATGAGCAGTTCGCGGCAGCGTCGCGGTGGGAGGCCGCCGACCGCCTGGCGCTCGTCGGCATCGGCGTGGAGCCGGGCCTGTCGGACATCTTCGCCCGGTACGCCGCCGACCACCTGTTCACGTCGATCGACGAGGTCGGTGTGCGCGACGGCGCGAACCTGACCGTGTCCGGCTACGACTTCGCGCCGTCGTTCTCCATCTGGACGACGATCGAGGAGTGCCTGAACCCGCCGGTGGTGTGGGAGAGCGACCGCGGCTGGTTCACCACGGAGCCGTTCTCCGAGCCGGAGGTGTTCGACTTCCCCGAGGGCATCGGCCCGGTGGAGTGCGTGAACGTGGAGCACGAGGAGGTGCTGCTCATCCCGCGCTGGGTGGACGCGCGCCGGGTCACCTTCAAGTACGGCCTCGGCAACGAGTTCATCGACGTCCTCCGCACGCTGCACAAGCTCGGTCTGGACGGCACCTCCCCGGTGTCGGTACGCGGCGCCGGCGGGCAGTCGGTCGAGGTGAGCCCCCGCGACGTGGTGGCCGCGAACCTGCCCGACCCGGCCGGCCTGGGCAGCCGGATGAGCGGCAAGACGTGCGCCGGCACCCTGGTGCGCGGCATCGGCGCCGAGGGCACGCCGTTCGCCGGCCGCCCCCGCGAGACGTACCTCTACCACGTCGTCGACAACGAATGGTCCATGCGGGAGTACGGCTCGCAGGCCGTCGTCTGGCAGACCGCGATCAACCCGGTGGTGGCGTTGGAGTTGCTGGCGTCCGGCGCCTGGACCGGCACGGGCGTCCTGGGCCCGGAGGCCCTGGACCCGGTCCCGTTCCTGGACCTCCTCACCGAGTACGGCTCCCCGTGGGGCCAGCGGGATAGCGTCCCGGCATGTGGGTGAGTCGCTCATGCCGGTAATCCGCCCGTACGGCCCGGCCGACGACGCCGGCCTCGCCAACGTCTGCATCCGCACCGGCGCGGCCGGCGAGGACGCCACCGGTCGCTACGCCGATCCGACCGTCCTGCCGAACCTGTTCGCCCTGCCGTACGCCCATCTGGAGCCCGAGCTGGCCTTCGTGGTCGAGGACCCCGGCAGCNTGAGCCGGAGAGTGCTGAGCCGGAGAGTGCTGAGCCGGAGTGCTCGGTGCCCGGCGGCATTGTGGGTTATGTGCTGGGCACCGCGGACACGGCGAGGTTCGCGGGTCGGTTCCGCGAGGAGTGGCTGCCGCTGGTCGCCGACAAATACCCGCTGGTGGCGAGCGGCGCGGGCGGCAGGCCCGCGAACCCCGACGAGAGGATGGCGGACAACCTGCACCACCCCGAACGCATGGTCATCCCGGCACTGGCGCCCTGGCCGGCGCACCTGCACATCGACATCCTCCCCGCGTACCAGCGTCGCGGCCTGGGTCGTCAGCTGATCGCGGCCTTCTTGGCCGCGTTGCGTGAGGCCGGCGTCCCGGCCGTGCATCTCGGCATGGCGACGGCCAACGTGAAGGCGCGCGCCTTCTACGACCGGGTCGGCTTCGAGGTCATCGACGTTCCGGGCGCCAGCGCGGACGCTACCTACCTTGGCCTACGCCTCTAGGCCGGCCAACCGCTAGATCGGCTAGATCGGCTAGGTCGGCCTAGTGCTAGGTCGGCCTAGTGCTAGGGCCGGCGGGCGCCTCCCGCGTCAGCGGCTGAGGGTGGCGCAGGGCAGCGCCCGGCCGGTCACGGCGCCCGGGTCCGGCGGCGGGCGTTGCGTAGAGGGCGTTGCCCGGGGTCGATCCACGGCGGTGGGATGAACTCGGGCAGCCCGTCCTTGCCGAGGCGCACCCGCCAGCCGTCGGGTTCGTGAAGCAGTTGGTGGTGGACCCGACAGACCAGCACGCCGTTGCCGATGTCCGAGCCGCCGCCGTGCAGCCAGGAGTGCATATGGTGGGCCTCGGTCCACGTTGGGCCGCGGTCGCAGCCGGGAAAGGCGCAGCCCTGGTCGCGGATGACCAGGGCACGCCGGGCGGCGCCGGTGAACAGCCGCCGGGCCCGGCCGACGTCGAGGACCTGCCCGTCGCCCGACAGGACGGCGGGCAGGATCGCCGCGTCGCACGCCAGTCGCCGCACGATCGCCGGGCTCAACGCCTCGCCATGGTCCGTGTGCCCGATACCGAGCGCCCGCGTCAGCACGTCGTAGCTGGTGGTGACAACCAACTGGGTCGGCAGCCCACCCTGCGCGGGCAGCCCGCCCGACATGCTGGGGCTCCGGATCGAGTCACCATCGGCGGCGCCGCACCCGGCCGTGGCGCCCGTGGCGCTGCCGTAAGTCGCCGCGCCGTCTGCGGCCCCGCTGCCCTTGGCCGTGCTGCCTTTAGTTGGGCCGCTTGTGGTTGTGTTGCCGGTGGCCGTGCGGTGCATGGCCCGCTGGCACAGGTCGATCAAGCCGTCGGCCCGGCGTTGGCATGCCGTGCGGTCGTCCGCTGTGCCCCGCGGCGCGGAAAGGGGGTCGAGCGCGGTGCGCAGGATCGTCGCGCCCTCCCGGTCGAGGTAGCCCCGGATCAGCGTGCCGCCCATCGCGTCGTCGTGCAGGTCGAGGCGCCGGGCCCGGTGCGCGCGGGCCTCGGCCCGCTCCAGCGCCCGGCGCTCCGCCTCGTCCGCCACGTCGGGGGCGATGACCGCCAACGCGTGTCGCCCGGCCACCCGCAGGCCGCGCGGGTCCAGCGAGGCCGCGTGGTCGAGCAGCAACGCCTCGACCCGTGCAACGACATCCGCCGCGTCGGCGTCACCCGCGTCGGCGTCACCCGGGTGGGTGTTGACCAGGTCGGCGTGGTCTGGGCCGAAGTGGGTCATGTCGGGACCCGATGGCACGTCGCGAGAGCCCGGGCCGTTGCTGACATCTGGCGCTCCTGGCGCGGCGAGGTCGTCGACCGACCGTGGTTCGCCTGGAGCGGGGCCGTCAGAAGTGGCCGATGAGAGCTTGAGCAGGGCGGGCAGGTCGTCGGGGAGCGCGTCGAGGGACTCGACGATCGCGTGGGCCTGCTCCTGGGTGAGTTCACCGGCGAGCAGGCGGCGGCGCGTTCCCGGGTGGCGACGGAGGGCCCGGGCCAACCTGAGTGCGGCGCTCGCCGCGCCCGCCGACATGCGCCAGCGCCAGCGGAGCCAGGCCATCGTTGACGTGGCGCCGGCGTCGTGGGCGAGCCCGCGTTCGTCCAGCTCGCCGAGGGCCACGAGCTTGAGGGCCGCCACCCGTTGCTCCAGGGCGTGGAGCGCGGCGCAGTCGGCGAGCAGAGCCGCGTCGCCCGGCGACCAGGTCGGTCGGGCGGCGAGGCGCGTCACCGCGTCCGCGATCGTGGTCAGCTCCCCCGCGAGCATGGCCCAACATTAGTACTGACGTACGAAGATCGGAACCGTCAGTTGCCTGTTTCCTATGGGGAAGCAGAGCCGAGCGGGACCAGCGGTCCACTATGGACTATGCCAGGAGAGCCGCGGTCCAAGTGTCGAGGTTGCGTTCTATGTAGGTCGCGGCCGGACCCCAGTGGTCGCCGTGGCCCTCGGCGTAGAGCCTGGCCCACGGTTGGGCGCCCGTCAGGGACGAGGAGTGCAGCAGGTCGTACATGGCGCGCGTGCGGGCGACGATCAGTGGCGGCAGGGCGCGGCGCTGCCGCTCGTCCAGGCCGTAGCCGTCGGCGAAGGCGCGCAGGCGGGGCGCGTCCACGGACGGCGAGCCGCCGGGGGAGAGCGGGACGAAGCCGTGGGCGGCGTAGGCCAGGTCCCATAGTCGGGTGCCGGGGCCGGCGCCGTCCCAGTCGATGAAGACCCAACGGCCCTCGGAACAGACCAGATTCCACGGGGCCAGGTCGTTGTGGCAGATGATGTCGTCGCCGTCGGGTTCGAAGAGGGTGCCCCAGGTGAGGCCGGGCGGGGGGCGGAAGGAGGCCACGGCGTCGTGGAGCTCCCGGATCAGCCCGCCCACCCGGCGCAGCTCGGCCGGGGTCATCGGCGGCAACGTGTCCGCCATGGCGCCCGGCACGTACTCGAGGATGTGTCGGCCACGCTCGTCGCGGCCGAGGGTTCGCGGCGCGCCGGCGAAGCCGGCGTCCGCGAGGTGGTGCAGCAACGCCTCAATGGCCGGTGTCGCGGCGGTCGCCGGCTTGCGGACGGTCTCGCCGACGCGCACGACCGAGTCCGCCACATTCCCGCCGACCAGCGGAATCTCAAGCACGGCAACCCCCTTACCCGATCAGCGGCGCTTCAGGACGAAGACGCCCCAGCCCAGGAACTCCCGGGCGTAGGTCACGTAGCGCAACGGCTCGGTGGTCAGCTCCTCGCGCAGCTCGGCCGCCAGCTCGTGGTCCGGGTTGGCGTCCAGCCAGGTCCGGATGTTGAACCACTGGGAGGCCGAGTACCGGTCCCAGCTGTCCTGGTCGGCCAGCACCATCTCCAGGATGTCCCAGCCAAGCTCGCCGAAGAGGCGGACCAGGTCGGGAAGCGACCGGAAGTCGGACTTGTCGGCGGTCCAGCAGCCGTGCACGGTCTCCTGGTCCGGCGGGTCGAGCCGCCAGTACGGCTCGCCGACGAGGAGCAGGCCGCCCGGCCGGAGGCTGCGTTCCAGCAGGTCGATCGTGCCCGGTACGCCGTTGCCGATCCAGGTCGCGCCGAGGCACGCGGCGATGTCGACGGGCTCGTCGGCGACGTAGCCGACGGCATCAGCCTCGACGAAGCGCACCTGGTCACGCACGCCCAGTTCGTCGGCGCGGGCGTCGGCGGCGACCGTGTTGGCCGGGTTGATGTCGACGCCGAGACCGGTGACGCCGTGGTCGCGGGCCCAGGTGCACAGCAGCTCGCCCTTGCCGCAGCAGAGGTCGAGGATCGACTGCCCGGGGCGCAGGTGCGCCGCCTCGCCGAGCGTGGCGAGCTTGTCGGGCGTGAAGGGGTTGAGGATCCGGTGGTCAGCTTCGCGGATCGTGTAGCGCAACATGTCCAATGCAGGGATTCCTGACGTATGAAGGGTTCGGGCTGGAAATCTGCTGAATCCGGCCGAGGACCTTCATACAAATCACCCCTTGGTACGTGGACGTGCCCCCGGAGCGTACCGAGCCGCGCCCCGGGGGCAACGGATTTATCGCGCCGTCGCCTCCGTGAAGGCCGCGTCGATGATGTCGAGACCAGCGCCCAGTTGCTCGTCGCTGATGACCAGCGGGGGCAGGAAGCGGAACACGTTGCCGTACGTGCCGCAGGTCAGCACGAGCAGGCCCGCCTCGTGGCACGCCTTCGCGACCGCCGCCGCCAGCTCGGGGTGCGGCGTGAGCGTACCCGGATGGTTGAGTTCCACCGCGAGCATCGCACCGCGGCCACGGACGTCCGCGATCGCGGCGTGGCGTGCCGCGAGGACCCGCAGACGCGGGACCATCACGGACTCGACGCGGCGCGCGGCGGCGTTGAGGTCCTCCTCGCGCATGGTCTCGATCGAGGCCAGCGCGGCGGCGCAGGCCACCGGGTTGCCGCCGTAGGTGCCGCCCAGGCCGCCGGGGTGGACCGCGTCCATGATCTCGGCGCGGCCGGTGACGGCGGCCAGCGGCAGGCCGCCGGCGATGCCCTTCGCCGTCGTGATGAGATCCGGCACGACCGACTCGTGCGAGCACGCGAACCAGTCGCCGGTCCGGCAGAAGCCGGTCTGGATCTCGTCGGCGATGAACACCGCGCCGGCCTGCGTCGCCCACGCCGACAGGGCGGGCAGGAAGCCGGGCGCGGGGACCACGAAGCCGCCCTCGCCCTGGATCGGCTCGATCAGCACGGCGGCCACATTCGACGCGCCGACCTGCTTCTCGATCATGTCGATCGCCTGCGCGGCGGCGACGGACCCGAGGAGGCCGCCGTCGCGCAGCGGGTACGACATCGGCACCCGGTAGACCTCGCCGGCGAACGGGCCGAAGCGGTGCTTGTACGGCATGTTCTTGGCGGTCAGCGCCATGGTGAGGTTCGTCCGGCCGTGGTAGGCGTGGTCGAACACCACGACGGCCGGGCGCCCGGTGTAGTGGCGCGCGATCTTCACGGCGTTCTCGACCGCCTCGGCGCCCGAGTTGAACAGCGCCGAGCGCTTGTCGTGCGTGCCCGGCGTCAGCTCGTTGAGCTGCTCGCAGACGGCGACGTACGACTCGTACGGGGCGACCATGAAGCACGTGTGCGCGAAGCGCTCCACCTGCGCCCTGACCGCCTCGACGACGCGTGGCGCGGCGTGGCCGACGCTCGTGACGGCGATGCCGGAGCCGAAGTCGAGCCACTCGCGGCCGTCGACATCGGTGAACGTGGCGCCGCTGCCATGGTCCACATAGGAGGTCAGCATGTTGGACACGCCGCGCGACACGGCGGCGGTGCGCCGCTTGTGCAGCTCCTCGGACGGGGTGCGGCCGCCTCCGGCGGCCACTGAGGAGGACGTGCTCATCTACGCCTCGCCGATGAAGTGCATGACGTGCTTGATCCGGGTGTAGTCCTCCAGGGAGTACACCGAGAGGTCCTTGCCGTGGCCGGAGTGCTTGAAGCCGCCGTGCGGCATCTCCGAGATGAACGGGATGTGCGTGTTCACCCAGACGCAGCCGAAGTCGAGCTTGGTGGTCATCCGCATGGCGCGGCCGTGGTCGCGCGTCCAGACCGAGGCGGCCAGGCCGTACTCGACGCCGTTGGCCCAGCGGACCGCCTCGTCCTCGTCGGAGAACCGCTGCAGCGTGATGACCGGCCCGAACACCTCGTCCTGGATGATCTCGTCGTCCTGGCGGACGCCGGTGACCACGGTCGGGGTGTAGAAGAAGCCGACCGAGCCCTGGCGGGCGCCGCCGGTGACCACGTTCGCGTGGTCGGGCAGCCGGTCGATGAAGCCGGTCACGCGGGCGAGCTGGTTGGCGTTGTTCAGCGGGCCGTAGAGGATGTCCTCCTCCGTCGGGGCGCCCGTCCTCGTGTTGGCGGCCTGCTCGGCGAGCGCGGCGGCGAACTCGTCGTAGATGCCGGGGCCGACCAGCACGCGGGTCGCGGCAGTGCAGTCCTGGCCGGCGTTGAAGTAGCCGCCGATCGCCACCGCCTCGGCGGCCGTCGCGATGTCGGCGTCGTCGAAGATGACGACCGGGGCCTTGCCGCCCAGCTCCAGGTGGGTGCGCTTGAGGTCCGGCGCGGCGGCCGAGGCCACCTCGCGGCCCGCGCGGGTCGAGCCGGTGATGGACACGATCTGCGGGGTCGGGTGCGACACGACGGCGCGGCCGGTGTCCCGGTCGCCGCAGACGACGTTGAACACGCCCGCCGGCAGGAACTCGGCGGCGATCTCGGCGAGCAGCAGCGTCGACAGCGGGGTGGTGTCCGACGGCTTGAGGACGACCGTGTTGCCGGCCGCCAGCGCCGGGGCGATCTTCCAGATGGCCATCATGAGCGGGTAGTTCCATGGGGTGACCTGGCCGGCGACGCCGATCGGCTCGCGCCGCACGTACGACTCGTGGCCCGCCATGTACGTCCCCGCCGAGCGGCCCTCCAGCATCCGGGCCGCGCCGGCGAAGAAGCGCAGCTGGTCGACGCAGGGCGGGATCTCCTCGTCGGCGGTGAGCTGACGCGGCTTGCCGGTGTTGAGGCACTCGGCGTCCAGCAGGTCCCCGGCCCGCGCCTCCACGGCGTCCGCGAGCTTGAGCAGCGCGAGCTGGCGCTCCTTGGGCGTGGTGCGGCCCCACGACTCGAACGCCGTGGCGGCGGCGTTCATCGCCTTGTCGACGTCGGCGTCGCCGGAGACCGGGGCGGCCGCGAACACCTCGCCGGTGGACGGGTCGATCAGGTCGGCGTACCCGCCGTCGGTCGGCTCGGCGTACCCGCCGTTGATGAAGTTCCGGAGCACCCGCTTGTCCGCCATGTGCGACTCCCGTGTCGGCTGTAATCGCGATTTGCTCGCCATCCTTGCAACTGATTCCGCAGCGGACAAGGTAAGCGGCCACTATTTCCGTGCTCCGGTTGACCGGTCTAGTCTGCGGGTAGACGCGCACACGGAGGTGTTCGGACATGACCCCGTTCTGGGTGGCGGGCAAGGCGCAGACCGGCAGCGACGAGCTGACCGTGACCCATCCCTATGACGGTCGGGTCGTCGGCACCACGTCGTGGGCCACGCCCGAGCAGGTCGCGGCCGCCGTCGCGGCGGCCGCCGCGGTTGCCGACGAGGCCGCCGCGCTGCCCGCCTTCGCCCGCGCCGCGGCGCTGGACCACGTGAGCCGGCGGCTCGCCGGACGCGCCGACGAGGTCGCCCGCCTCATCACCGCCGAGAACGGCAAGCCGCTCAAGTGGGCCCGCGCCGAGGTCGGCCGCGCCGTGTCGACGTTCCGCTGGGCGGCTGAGGAGGCCCGCCGGTTCAGCGGCGAGCTGCAGCGCCTCGACACCGACCCGGCCGCCGCCGGGCGCCTGGCGCTGGTCAAGAGGGTGCCGCGCGGACCGGTCCTCGGCATCAGCCCGTTCAACTTCCCGCTGAACCTGGTGGCCCACAAGGTCGCCCCGGCGCTCGCGGTCGGCGCCCCGATCGTGGTCAAGCCGGCGCCCGCGACGCCGCTGTCGGCGCTGCTGCTCGGCGAGATCCTCGCCGAGACCGACCTGCCCGCCGGCATGTTCTCCGTGCTGCCCCTGCCCAACGAACGCGCCGCCGGGCTGGTCGCCGACCCGCGCCTGCCCGTCGTGTCGTTCACCGGGTCGGGTCCGGTCGGCGCCCGGATCCGGGCCGCCGTCCCGCACAAGCACGTCACGCTGGAGCTGGGCGGCAACGCGGCCGCGCTGGTCTGCGCCGACTGGTCGTCCGACGCCGACCTCGACTGGGCGGCCACCCGCATCGCCACCTTCTCCAACTACCAGGCCGGCCAGAGCTGCATCGCCGTCCAGCGCGTGCTGGCCCACCGCGACGTCTTCGACCGGCTGCGCGAGCGGGTCATCGCCAAGGTCGGGGCGCTGCGCACCGGCGACCCGAACGACGAGGCCACCGACGTCGGGCCCCTGGTCAGCGAGGACGCGGCCAGGCGGGTGGAGACGTGGGTCAGCGAGGCGCTGTCCGCCGGCGGCACCCTGCACACCGGGGGAGTACGGGCCGGAGCCAGCTACGCGCCGACCGTCCTTTCCGGCGTGCCGGCCGACGCGAAGGTCTGCGCCGACGAGGTCTTCGGGCCGGTTTTGGTCATCGCCCCGGTGGAGTCGGACGAGGCCGGCTTCGCCGCCGTCAACGACTCGGCTTTCGGGCTCCAGGCGGGCGTGTTCACGCACAGCCTGCGGACCGCGTTCGCGGCGCACCGGACGCTCAGAGTGGGCGGCGTGATCGTCGGCGACGTGCCGAGCTACCGCGCCGACCAGATGCCCTACGGCGGGACGAAGGGCTCCGGCGAGGGCCGCGAGGGCCTGCGCCCGGCGATGGACGACTACACCGAGGCGCGCGTGATGGTACTCACAGGCATCGATATTTAGTCGCGGAACCTGCTGCACGCCTCGCCGTAACCGGGCCTCGTTAGGCTGTTCCTGACCAACTCAAACTAGGGAGCAGGCCCGTGGCTGACCTTTCGGCGATCGTGAAGGCGTACGACGTGCGGGGCACCGTCCCCGACCAGCTCAACGAGGACGTGGCCCGGGCCATCGGCGCCGCCTTCGTGCAGACGCTGGCGGCGGGCGGCGAGGCGGTCGACACGATCGTCATCGCCTACGACATGCGCGCCTCGTCGCCCGGCCTGGCCGCCGCGTTCAGCGCGGGCGCCCGCGGTGAGGGCGCCAACGTGATCATGGCGGGCCTCGGCTCGACCGACCTGCTCTACTTCGCCTCCGGCAAGCTCGGCCTGCCCGGCGCCATGTTCACCGCGAGCCACAACCCGGCCAAGTACAACGGCATCAAGATGTGCCGCGCGGGCGCGAAGCCGATCGGCCAGGACACGGGTCTGGCCGAGATCCGCGACCGCGCCCAGGCGATCATCGACTCCGGCGCCGCGCCGGCCGAGCCGACCGGCACCGAGGAATCCCGCGACCTGCTCGTCGAGTACGCCGCGCACCTGCGCACGCTGGTCGACCTGAGCGGCATCCGGCCGCTGTCGGTCGTCGTGGACGCCGGCAACGGCATGGGCGGGTACACGGTCCCGGCCGTGCTGGGCGACGAGGCGCTGCCCGCCCTGCCGCTGACGATCATCCCGATGTACTTCGAGCTGGACGGCAACTTCCCGAACCACGAGGCGAACCCGCTGGCGCCGGAGAACATCGTCGACCTGCAGAAGGCCGTCGTGGCACACGGCGCCGACCTGGGCCTGGCCTTCGACGGCGACGCCGACCGCTGCTTCGTGGTCGACGCCGACGGCAACCCCGTCCCGCCGAGCGCGATCACCGCGCTCGTGGCGACCCGCGAACTGGCCAAGCACCCCGGCTCGACGATCATCCACAACCTGATCACGTCGAAGGCGGTGCCGGAGATCGTCGCTGAGCACGGCGGCACGGCGGTGCGCACCCGGGTGGGCCACTCGTTCATCAAGGCCGAGATGGCCACCACCGGGGCGGTCTTCGGCGGCGAGCACTCCGCGCACTACTACTTCCGCGACTTCTGGGGCGCCGACACGGGCATGCTGGCCGCGATGCACGTGCTGGCCGCGCTCGGCGAGCAGGACGGGCCGTTGTCGGAGCTGTCGGCCGAGTTCACCCGGTACGCGGCCAGCGGCGAGATCAACTCGACGGTCGACGACCAGCAGGGCCGCCTGGCGGCGGTCCGTGGCGCCTTCCCGGACGCCGAGCTGGACGAGCTGGACGGCCTGACGCTGAGC
The DNA here is from genome assembly GCF_039528515.1 of Luedemannella flava. NCBI lineage: Bacteria > Bacillati > Actinomycetota > Actinomycetes > Micromonosporales > Micromonosporaceae > Luedemannella > Luedemannella flava. The sequence goes on along the minus strand of NZ_BAAALT010000088.1, from coordinate 842 downwards.
TTCGCCGACAACTCGTGGGCCAACCTGCGCGCCTCGAACACCGAGCCGCTCCTGCGCCTCAACGTCGAGGCCCCCACGGAGCACCGCATGGCCGAACTCCGCGACGCCATCCTGTCGGTAGTCCGCGCCTGACCCACCCCCACCGCGCCCTCGGCTCGGCGTGGCGAATCTGGACCACCTAGCGACCCTTATTCGCCACAGCCCGGGCGGGGGGCGGGGTGGCGGCGGCGCGGGTGGGGGAGGCGGCGTTGAGTGGATGAGTCGGGTTGGTGGGCGGCGACTAAGCTGCCCTCAGCCCGCAATATGTCGTGGGAGCACTGTGTCGTGGAAGGAGCTTCCGGTGTCGCTTGACCCGCAGCTGTTGGAGATCCTCGCCTGCCCGGACACCCATCACGCGCCCCTGCGGCACGACCCGGCCGAACAGACCCTGACGTGCACCGAGTGCGGCCGCGTCTTCGAGATCCGCGATGACATCCCGGTGCTGCTGCTCGACGAGGCACGCCCCGCGCGGGGAGCCGCCGAATGATCCCCGACGGGCAGGCCGGGCTGCGCGGACACCGCCAGCTCGACGAGGCCCTGCTCGACAACGCGGCCGCCCTGGCCACCGCCGACCAGTCGAACATGCTGCGCGCGCTGGCGTCGGCCGGCGCGCAGGTGCGCGAGTCGGCTGCCATGGCCGCCGAGGCCAACCTCGCGCAGATCGCCGACGAGGGCCGGCCGCGCGCCGTCGTCGTCGCGGGCGTCGGCACGGCGGCCCGGGCCGGCGACATTCTCGCCACCGTGGCCGGCTCGCGGTCCCAGGTGCCCGTGCTGGCGCACCGCAGCGCCGGCGTGCCCGGCTG
>NZ_BAAALT010000087.1:0-7792 GCF_039528515.1 Luedemannella flava | reverse complement strand
GCGCCGGCGGGCGGTCGCGGCGCCGGCCGCGTGCAGGGCCGCGACCATGCCGGGCGCGTCGGTGTTCTCGGCGCGCCAGCCGCCGTCGGGACGGCGTACCAGAGTGTTGGCGGGGATGATCGCGGCGGCCAGCGGGCCGACCTCGTCGGCCACCGCGAGCGCCACCTCCTTGAGCGGCATGGTCAGCGACATGCCCGCCCACTCGGGGCCCACCCGGGCCACGAACCCGGCCAGCCCGTCCTCGTCGACCTCGTGCGCCGCGTACGCCCAGTCGGTGAGGCCGGCGGCGGCGTAGCCCGCGTTGTGGATGACGGGCGAGAGCGAGTGCGCGATCGGCTTGCCGAGCACCCCGGCGCGGTGGGTCACGGTCACGCCGGACAGCCTACTGGGCGCCGGTCAGCACAGCGGGATCCCGTTCCTGCACGCCGTCCGGATGTTCCTGGCGTGCTCGTCCAGCGTCGTGGCGAACGCCGTCGTCCCCGATTTATCGATCGTCACGAAGTACGTCCACGGGCCCTTGGCGGGGGTCATCGCGGCCCGCAGGGTGTCCCTGCCCGGGTTGCCGATCGGGCCGAGGGGCAGCCCGGCCTTGTCGTGGGTGTTGTACGGGTTGTCCGGGTCGTGGATCTGCGCCTGGGTGAGGTGCTCCGACCTCGCTCCGCCCGCGCCCGTCAGCCGCAGGTAGTAGTTCACCGTGGTGTCCATGCCGAGGCAGGCGCAGGGGAAGCCGCCCTTGTACGCCCGGTTGTAGATCACCCGGGTGACCTTGTCGAAGTCCTCCGTACGGGAGACCTCCGCCTGCGCGATGGACGCCGCGATGAGCGCCTCGTACGGCGAGATGTTCAGTGTGGTCTGCACCGTGTCGGCGAACGTCAGCTCGGTGGTGACCTCGTTGAACTTCTCCACCATCTGGCTGAGCGCTTCCTTGGCGGTGACGTCCGGCGCGAACTCGTACGTCGCCGGGAAGAGGAAGCCCTCGACGGTCGTGGCGGACCTTTTGCCGTCGTCGCGCTTGAACCACCAGTCGGCCACGCCGAGGTCCCGGGGCTTCCCGCCCGCCTCGACGAAGTCCTTCACCGGGATGTCGAGCGCCTTGGCGAGCTTGGCGTAGATGTCCAGGGTCATCTCACCCTCGGTGACCGTTACGCGGTTGACCACGCGGTTGCGCTCCGGGTCGAGCAGGCGGGCCAGGGCCTCCTTGGCGGGCATCTGCTTGACCAGCTTGTAGAAGCCCGGCTGGACGTTGGTACTGCGCGGGTCGTCCTCGGCCGCCTCGATGTACGCCTTGGCGCTCTTGACGACGCCGCCGTCGTACAGGGTGTTGGCGGTGTCCGTGATGGTGCCGGCTTTGACCTCGACCGTCACCGTCTGGGTGCCGACCGCCGTGTAGTCGGGAGCGTTGAAGAACTCCTGGATCCTGCCGACGCCCCAGTAGACGCCGCCGCCGAGGGCGGCCAGCAGGATCACCGACATGAGCAGGGCGAGGAACGAGCGCCGCCGACCGCCCGACTCTCTGTCGGGCGGCTCAGCCATCGGCCTACCGAGCGTGCCGGCACGATGACTCATGGTCATCGGCACAGCCTAGCGGCGCCCTGCCCATCCCGCAGGACGCCGCGCGACACTCATCCGCACAGATAGCGCTCAGCGTACTGAACTTCCGGCGCGGCGGATTCAGGCAACATTGAGGCGGGGAGCGGTCCATCGCTCCCCGCCATCACACGATCAGCAGAGATCGAGACCGTTCTTGCACGCCAGCTGGATGTTCGCGTCGTGGCCGGCCTGGTCCACCGCGTATGCCATCGTGCCCTTGTCGTCGATGCTCATGAAGTACACCCACTTGCCCTTGGCAGGAGCCATGGCGGCCTGCAGGGTCTCCTTGCCGGGGTTGGCGATCGGCCCCGGCGGCAGCCCCGGCTTCTTGTGCGTGTTGTAGGGGTTCTTGAGGTCGTCGATCTCGGACTGCAGGATCTTGTCCGAGGACTTCGCGTGCTTACCCGTGATCACCAGGTAATAGTTGATCGCGCTGTCCAGACCGAGGCAGGCGCACGGGAAGTTGCCGCCGTAGGCACGGTTGTAGAGGACCCGGGTCACCTTCGGGAAGTCCTCCTTGAAGACTGCCTCCTCCTCGGCGATCGAGGCGGCGATGAGCGCCTCGTACGGCGAGATGTCGAGGTTGGCCTGCACCGTGTCGGCGAACTTGAGGTCACCGGTGACCGTGAGGAACTGGTTCACCATCATCTTGAGGATGTCCTCGGCGGTGGCGTTCGGCGGGAACTCGTAGGTCGCCGGATAGAGGAAGCCCTCGATGCCGCCGGCCGCCTTCTTGCCGTCACCACGCTTGAACCACCAGTCGGGCACGCCGAGGGCCTCGGGGTCCTTTGCCGCCTTGGTGAAATTTGCGACGGGGATGCCGGTCTTCTGCGACAGCAACTTGAAGATCTCGATCGAGACCATGCCCTCGGGGATCGGCACGCCGTTGACGACGCGGTACTTCTCGGGGTTGAGCAGGCGGCCCAGCGCCTCCTTGGCGGGCATCTGCTTGACCAGCTTGTAGAAGCCCGGCTGCACGTTCGTGGCGCGCGGGTCGCTCTCGGCCGCCTTGATGTAGGCCTTGGCGGACTTGACGATGCCGGCCTCGAAGAGGGCGTTGGCGGTGTCCGTGATGGTGCCCGCCTTGATCTCGACGGTCACCTCCTCGGTGCCGACCGCCGTGTAGTCGGGGGCGTTGAAGAAGGCCTGGACCTTGCCGACGCCCCAGTAGACGCCGCCGCCGAGGGCGGCCAGCAGGATCACCGACATGAACAGGGCGAAGAACGAGCGGCGCTTGCGGCCGCGCTCCCGGCGCTTCTTGCGCCGCGGCGGTCCACCGCGGCCGCCGCCGGCGCCGCGTTGTCGGGGCACGCCGGGCCGGCTCTGACTCCCCCGCTGGCGCCTGGGATCGTACTGCTCCTCCCAGGCCAGATCGAGATCGTCAATCATGTCCGCCTCCGCTTGTCCACCCACTGTTGCAGGATCTCCACGGCGGCCACCTGGTCGATGACCGCGCGTTGGCGCTTTCCCCTTACCCCACGTTCGGACAGCCTACGGGTCGCCGCAACCGTCGACATCCTCTCGTCGGTCAGCACAACCGGCACGGGGTCGATCAACTTGCCCAGGACCTGGGCATATGTCCGGGCGTGGTGGGCCGCGATCCCCTCGCTGCCGGCCAGGGTCACCGGCAGGCCGACGATCACCTCGACCGCTTCGTACTCCCGGACGTACTCTGCGATCTGTTGCATATCGCGAAAGACGTGTGGCTTGTCGCTATCGGTCTTCCCCTCGACCGGACCCGCGTCGCGGGCCAACGTCGCCACGGGAGTGGCCAGGATGCCGTCGGGATCGCAGCGGGCGATGCCAACGCGAACAGCGCCGACGTCGACACCGAGCCGGACTCCCCGGCGCCAGCCGTCATCGGGCTGCGCGGTCACCACATCGCCACCTCAGACAGCGGCCGGGCAGGCTCGGGGCACCCGCGTGGGACGGCCGCTCCGGCCCAGCCTAGCGGCTGGCCGGGCGGCCGTCGTGATCACCGTCACCCGTGGGTGCTCACGTCACCCGGCGGACGTGACAAGTCTCTCCACGGCGGCGAGCAGGCCCGGCGCCTGGTCGGCCGGGACGCCGCCGCCCTGGGCCAGGTCGGCGTTGCCGCCGCCGCGACCCTGCAGCGCACCCTTGACCAGGTCGCCCGCGCCGAGGCCCTTGTCCTTCGCGGCCGGGTTCACCGCGACGACCAGCGACGCCTTGCCGTTCGCCCGGCTGGCCACCGCGACCACCGCGGGCCGACCGGCGAGCTTGCCGCGCACGTCCTGGGCGAGGGTCCGCACGTCGTTCGCCGACGTGCCCTCGGGCGCCTCGGCGCCCACGTACGCCACGCCGTTCAGGTCGCGCGCCGCCGCCGCGAGGCCGGCCGCGTTGCCCAGCACCAGCTGGGACCGCAGCTTCTCCAGCTCCTTCTCGGCGTCGCGCAGCGCGGACACCGTCTGCTCCACCCGCTCGGCGACCTGCTCGTTGGGCACCTTGTACAGCTCCGCCAGGCGGGACACGAGCAGGTGCTCCTTCGCCAGGTGGTGGAAGGCGTCCATGCCGACGAGCGCCTCGACCCGGCGCACGCCCGAGCCGATCGACGCCTCCTGCAGGATCTTCACCAGACCCAGCTGGCCCGAGCGCGGCGCGTGGGTGCCGCCGCACAGCTCGCGCGCGTAGTCGCCGACCTCGACGACCCGCACCTCGTCGCCGTACTTCTCGCCGAAGAGCGCCATCGCGCCCAGGCGCCGCGCCTCCTCCTGCGAGGTGATGAACGCCCGGACCTCCAGGTCGGTCATGAGAACCTCGTTGACCTGGGACTCGACGTCCGCGAGCACGCTCGTGGGGACCGCGCCCGGGGTGTTGAAGTCGAACCGCAGCCGGCCCGGCGCGTTGAGGGAACCGGCCTGCGTCGCGGTCTCGCCGAGGAAGTTACGGATCGCGGTGTGGACCAGGTGGGTCGCCGTGTGCGCCCGGGAGATCGCCCGGCGGCGGGTCACGTCGATCTCGGCGTACCCAGCCTCGCCCGCGCGGATCTCGCCGCTGAGCACGCGGCCGCGGTGCACGATGACGCCCGGCACCGGCTGCTGCACGTCGAAGACCTCGACCTTGCCACCGCCGACCGTGATGACGCCGAAGTCGGCCTGCTGGCCGCCACCCTCGGCGTAGAACGGGGTCGCGTCGAGCACCAGCTCGATCTCGTCGCCCTCGCCCACGACCTGCAGGCCGCCGCGACCGCCGAGCAGCGCGCGCACGGTCGACTCGCGGGCCACCTCCTGGTAGCCGGTAAAGGTCACCGGGCCGTGCTCGTCGAGCACCGACCGGTACGCCGACAGGTCGGCGTGGCCCGTCTTACGCGCCTGCGCGTCCGCCTTCGCCCGCTGGCGCTGCTGGCCCATGAGGCGCCGGAAGCCCTCGGTATCGACGTCGAGGCCCTGCTCGGCCGCGATCTCCAGGGTCAGGTCGATCGGGAAGCCGTACGTGTCGTGCAGTTGGAACGCCTTGTCGCCGGACAGCGCCTTGCCGCCCGCCTTGCGGGTGTCCACGATCGCGGTGTCGAGGATCGTGGTGCCCGACCGCAGGGTCTGGAGGAACGTGTCCTCCTCCGCGTACGCGTACTGGGAGATGCGGTCGAAGTCGTCGGCCAGCTCCGGGTACGACGGGGACATGCAGTCGCGGGCGATCGGCAGCAGGTGCGGCAGCGCGCGCTCCTGCCAGCCGAGCAGGCGCATCGCGCGGATCGCGCGACGCATGATGCGGCGCAGCACGTAGCCGCGGCCCTCGTTGGACGGTGTCACACCGTCGCCGATGAGCATCAGCGCGGTGCGCACGTGGTCGGCGATGACGCGCAGGCGCACGTCGTCCGGGTGCGACTCCGCGGCCACCTGACCCGAGTTCGCGCCGTACTTCCTGCCGGTCATCTCCGCCGCGCGGGCGAGGATCGGGCGGACCTCGTCGATCTCGTAGAGGTTGTCGACGCCCTGCAGGATCGACGCGATGCGCTCCAGGCCCATGCCCGTGTCGATGTTCTGCTTCGGCAGGTCACCGACGATCGTGAAGTTCTCCTTCGACGTCACGTTGGTGATCTCGTACTGCATGAAGACGAGGTTCCAGAACTCCAGGTACCGGTCTTCGTCGACCTCCGGGCCGCCCTCCTTGCCGTAGGCCGGGCCGCGGTCGTAGTACAGCTCCGAGCAGGGGCCTGCCGGGCCGGGGATGCCCATCGACCAGAAGTTGTCCTTCTTGCCACGGCGCACGATGCGCTCCGCCGGCAGCCCCGTCTGCTTCCAGATCTCGATCGCCTCGTCGTCGTCGAGGTAGACCGTCGCCCAGATCCGCTCCGGGTCCAGGCCGAAGCCGCCCTCGTCAACCGACTTGGTGGACAGCTCCCACGCGAGCGGGATCGCGCCCGCCTTGAAGTAGTCGCCGAACGAGAAGTTGCCGTTCATCTGGAAGAACGTGCCGTGCCGGCTGGTCTTGCCGACCTCGTCGATGTCCGGCGTGCGGATGCACTTCTGCACGCTCACCGCGCGCGGGAACGGCGGGGTGCGCTGACCGAGGAAGTACGGGACGAACTGCACCATGCCGGCGTTGATGAAGAGCAGGTTGGGGTCGTCGATGGCCGGCAACGGGGCGCTCGGCACCACGGTGTGGCCCGCCGCCTCGAAATGGGCCAGGAACCTGCGCTTGATCTCCGCGGTCCTCATCGTCGGTTGTGCTCCTCGTCCCGGTAGTCGTACTCGTCGTCGTAGTCGTCGAGGTCCTCGAACGTGACCCCTTGATCGAACGCGGCGTGCAGTTGGGCCTCGCGCTCCGCCATGCCGTCGCGCACGTCGGCTACGAAGTCTCGCACCGTGTCGAGGACCCCGGTAGCGGATTCCCGCGCCGACTCGGCGATGCCGCCCGGCGAGTAGCGCTGGGCGACCTGGCTGACCTTCCGCACGACCAGCACGCCGACGGCCACGCCGATGCCGAGCCAGAGCAGGCGCTTCACGAGAACAGCCCCTTGCCCCTACGGGCCGCGCGGCGCTGCGCCTTGAGGCTGGCGCGCACCTGCGCCTCCTCCTCCGCCATCTTCTTCTTCTGCGAGGCGCGACGCAGGCCGTAGCCGAACGACGCCACCTTCACGAGCGGGTTGGCGGCCGCCGCGGTCACCACCGTGGCCAGGTTGGCGACGTTGGCACTCACCTGCTGGACGTTGCGGCCGACCACGTCGAGCCGGGCCAGCTGCACGTTCACCCCGTCGAGCGAGGTGTGCACCTGGGTCAGGGCCACGTTGACGTTGTCGATCGTCGTGTTGACCTTGCCCAGCAGCGGGCCGGTCTGGTCGGTCACGTCGTTGAGCGCGCGGGTCGCCGCGTCCACGGTGTGCCGCAGCCGCAGAATAGGCACGGCGAGCACGAGCACGAGCATGACGAAGGCACCGGCCGCGATCAGGGCAGCCATCTCTCCTGGGGACATGCCGAACCCCTTTCCCGTGGGACGCCCCCGCCACACCCGGGACGGGCACACCATGATTACCGTGCGCACACCCGCGCACCGCACGACACTACCGCCCGCCTCCGGCGCTATCGCGACGGGCGGCCACAAACCGGGCCGGTGTCGTGCCCGGCCGTCAGCCCTCGCCGGCCTTCGGGTAGCTGAGCGCGTTGTACACCTTCACGGTAGCGAGCGAGCCCGGGCAGGCCTGCGTCCCGCCCCCCGCCGGGGGGGCCGCCGACTCCGTCGCCTTGGTCGCGGCGGCGGCCGTCGGCCGGGTCGGCTCGCAGATGGGGGCGCGGATCCAGAGGTCGAGCACGTACTCGTCGCGGTGCCAGCAGGAGGCGATGCCGTCCTCGTACGTCGGGCAGGTGCCCTCCGTGCGGGGGCGCCAGCCCTCCTCCTTCAGCGCGGCGACGTACGCCAGCTGGGTGTCGTCCGGGCCCCGCTCCGACTGCCAGGTGCGGTCGCGGAAGCGGCACTCGCGGATGCACCAGCGGCTGCCGCTGACGAAGTCCTCCGGGTGGCCCGCCGCCCAGTCCGGCAGCGGGAGCGAGTCGAGGGCGTGCATCACCGGGTCGCGGCTGACCGTGGTGGCCCACAGGTAGCCCGCCGGCGCGCCCAGCAGGATCAGCGCCATCGCGGCGATGGCCGCGGCGCGCACCCGCTGGGCGCTGCTCGCCCCCTGGCGCAGCGCCGCGCGGTTGACCCGCTCCTCGGTGCCGGGCCGCCCGGGGCCGGACCGGCCGGG
>NZ_BAAALT010000086.1:0-42506 GCF_039528515.1 Luedemannella flava | reverse complement strand
GCCACGGCCGCCGCCGGTGCCACGGGCGCATGCGGCGCCGCGGGCGCGGGTGCCGCCGCGGGCGCGGGTGCCGACGGCAGGGGTGCTGACGGGACGATCATGGCCGCGCGCCGGGAAGGAGCATCCGGACCACGCAGGCGGTCGGGGCGCCGAACGGTTCCAGGACGACCGTGGCGTCGGGGGCACCCGCCTCGCGCAGTGCGCCGCGCACCACGCCCGCGTGCAGGCCGCACATGGCGTCGGGCTGCTTGCCGACGAGGTCGAGGAACGGGCAGCGGTGCAGGTGGACGACCGTGTCGCCCGTGTCGGACGGCTGCTCGCCCGGGTCGAAGCCGAGCCCGTCGAGGACCGCGAGGACGGTGTCGACGGGCGGCGCGGGCGGCACGGCGGCGGCCACGCTGCGCCCGCTCTCCTGGCCGGCGCGCGCGGCGGTCTCCCGGGCGTCCTCGCCGGCTGCGGCGAGGTGTTCGAGCAGCGCGGACGCCAGCGCCCGGTACGGCGCGGGGGCCGGGTCGTCCGCCACGGCCCGGTAGCGCCAGGCGGGCCGGCCGGACTGCCCGGCGCTGGCCCGGGCCTTGACCAGGATGCCGGCGTCGACAAGCCGGTCGAGGTGGGCCCGCACGGTGTTGAGGTGCAGGCCGGTCCGCTCCGCGACGTCCGCGGCGCTCAGCCCGTTCTCGGCCCGGACCAGCCCCAGGATCTCCACCCGGCTGGTCGAGGCGAGGGCCCGGTGGCGCGGAGTGTCGATCGTCTCCCCCGCGGGCCCTTTCCTGTTGGTTTCCACAGTGCTTAACGTTATAACGTCAAACGACGTCAAAACCAGGAGGGGTGCCATGGCACACACCGACACCGCCGACCGGACCGCCGCCGAGGCGGTCGTGGCGCACCACGCCGAGCTCGCCGACACCCTCGACGGGTACGCCCGGGCGCTGCTGCAGGCCGCGGAACGCGACGACGCCCCGCGGCTGTGGCAGCACCGCGAGGCCCTGGTGACCTGGCTGCACGGCGAGTTGCTGCCGCACGCGTACGCCGAGGAGGCCGCCCTCTACCCCGTCGCCGCCGCCCGACCCGCCGGCCGGCTGCTGGTGGAGGGGATGCAGGCCGAGCACGCCGCGATCGGCGGCCTGGTCCACGAGGTGGAGAACGCGGCGACCGCCGTGGCCCTGGCGGCCGCGGCGCGGGCCCTCGCGGCCGTCTTCGCGGTCCACCTGATCAAGGAGAACGAGCTCGTGGTGCCGCTGCTCGTCGAAGCGTCCGACGTTTCGCTGGCCGGCCTGCTCGACGGCATGCACGACCTGATCGGCGCGCCGTCGGCCGGCGGCGGCGAGTGCGGCGGCTGCGGCTGCGGCGCCGCGCAGGACCCGCGGTCCCGGGACCGGTCGACGGTCGGATCGTGACCTTCGGCCCTGCCCGGAGGACCCATTTACACAGAGGCTTACGCCACCGACCACGGGGGAAGGAGTTCCGCCATGTGCAATTACTGCGGCTGCCGCGAGTTCCCACTCATCGGCCGTCTCAGCGACGAGCACGAGGCGATCAGCAACGCCGCCGGCCGGCTGCGCCGGGCGATCCTGGCCGCGGACGCCGACCGGCTCCCGGCGTTCGACGCCCTCCTGGAGCTCCTCCTGCCCCACACCGCGACCGAGGAGGTGGGCCTGTTCACCGAGCTGCGCGCCGAGGGATCCCTGACCTCGGCGGTCGACGACCTGTGTGCCGAGCACGACGACATCCACGGCGTGCTCGGCGCGCTGGACCGGGCGGCGCCCGACTGGGCGCCCGTCCTGGCCGCGCTCGACCGGCTGCACCGGCACATCGACAACGAGGAGCACGGGCTGTTCCCGGCGGCGGTGATCGCGCTGCCGATCTCCGCGTGGGACCGGATCACGCCGGCGGCCGCGTCGCCCTGACCAGCCGAAACGCCGGCGCCAGGGCACCGAGAACGTCGATGATAACCATAAATCAGGCTTAACAGCCACGAGGAAGGACACGTTCGAGATGGCGGACGCGGGACGGGCGTTGTTGGCGGTGGGCGGCCTGGTCCGCCGCGCCGAGGTGTCGCCCGACGGCCGGGCGCTGTACCAGATCGGCGGCCGGGAGGCCGACACCTTCTACCGCGACCGGTGGTCCTACGACAAGGTGGTCCGCTCGACCCACGGCGTGAACTGCACGGGCTCCTGCTCGTGGAAGGTCTACGTCAAGGACGGGATCATCACCTGGGAGCAGCAACAGACCGACTACCCCAGCGTGGGGCCCGACCGGCCGGAGTACGAGCCGCGCGGCTGCCCCCGGGGCGCGGCCTTCTCCTGGTACACGTACTCCCCCACCCGGGTGCGCTACCCGTACGCCCGGGGGGTTCTCGTGGAGATGTTCCGCGAGGCGAAGTCGCGTCTCGGCGACGCGGTCGCGGCGTGGGCGGACATCCAGACCGACCCGGTGCGCCGCCGGCAGTACCAGCAGGCGCGCGGCAAGGGCGGCCTGGTCCGCGTCACCTGGGACGAGGCGCAGGAGATCGTCGCCGCCGCCCACGTGTACGCGATCAAGACCTACGGCCCGGACCGGGTGGCGGGCTTCTCCCCCATCCCGGCCATGTCGATGGTGTCGCACGCGACCGGCGCCCGGTTCATGAGCCTCATCGGCGCGACCATGCTGTCGTTCTACGACTGGTACGCCGACCTGCCGGTGGCCTCGCCGCAGATGTTCGGCGACCAGACCGACGTGCCCGAGTCCGGCGACTGGTGGGACGCGTCCTACCTGATCATGTGGGGCTCGAACGTGCCGGTGACCCGCACGCCCGACGCCCACTGGATGGCCGAGGCCCGCTACCGGGGCCAGAAGGTCGTCGTGGTCTCCCCCGACTACGCCGACAACGTCAAGTTCGCCGACGACTGGCTGCCCGCCCAGCCCGGCACCGACGGGGCGCTCGCGATGGCCATGGGCCACGTGATCCTCAAGGAGTTCTTCGTCGACCGGACCACGCCCCGCTTCGCCGACTACGTCAGCCGCTACACCGACCTGCCCTACCTGGTCGCGCTGGAGCCCGCCGAGGACGGCGGCTACCGGCCCGGCAAGTTCCTCACGGCCGCCGACCTGGGCCACCTCGACAACGAGGCCGCCTTCCGCCCGTTGCTCTGGGACGCCGTCACCGACGCGCCCGTCGCGCCCAACGGATCGCTCGGCGACCGGTACAGCGAGGCGGGCGTCGGGAAGTGGAACCTCGACCTCGGCGCCATCGAACCGCGGCTGAGCTGCGCCGGCGGCGAGGCGGTGGAGGTGTCGCTGCCCCGTTTCGACACGGAGTCCGCGACGGTCATGCGCCGCGGCGTGCCGACGGCCACCGCGGCGGGCAAGCTCGTCACCACCGTGTACGACCTGATGCTCGCGCAGTACGGGGTGGCCCGCCCCGGCCTGCCCGGCCAGTGGCCGGCCGACTTCGACGACCCCGACCAGCCCTACACGCCGGCCTGGCAGGAGCCGATCACCGGCGTGCCGGCCGGCGCGGTGACCCGCATCGCCCGCGAGTTCGCCGACAACGCCGAGCGCTCCGGCGGCCGGTCGATGATCCTCATGGGCGCGGGGACGAACCACTGGTTCCACTCCGACACGATCTACCGGGCGATGCTCGCCCTGACCACGTTGACCGGGTGCCAGGGCGTCAACGGGGGCGGCTGGGCCCACTACGTCGGTCAGGAGAAGTGTCGCCCGGTAACCGGCTGGGCCCAACTGGCGTTCGGGCTGGACTGGTCGCGGCCGCCCCGACAGATGATCGGGACCGCGTTCTGGTACCTGCACACCGACCAGTGGCGCTACGACCAGTACGACGCCGGCGCCATCGCCTCGCCGCTCGCCAAGGGCGCCTTCGCGGGCCGGCACACCGCCGACCTGCTGGCCCAGTCGGCGCGGCTGGGCTGGATGCCGTCGATGCCGACGTTCAACCGCAACCCGCTCGACGTGGCCGACGAGGCCCTGGCGGCGAGCCCCGACAACCCTGCCGGCCACGTGGCGGACGCCCTGGTGTCCGGCGACCTCGGGTTCGCCATCGAGGACCCGGACGCGCCGCAGAACTGGCCACGGGTGCTCACCGTGTGGCGCGCCAACCTGCTCGGCTCGTCGGCGAAGGGCAACGAGTACTTCCTGCGGCACCTGCTCGGCACGTCCGCGAACCTGCGCGCGACCGAGGCCCCACCCGAGAAACGGCCGAGGGACGTGACGTGGCGGGACGAGGCCCCCGAGGGCAAGCTCGACCTGCTGCTGTCGCTGGACTTCCGGATGACGTCGACGACGCTGTTCTCCGACGTCGTGCTCCCGGCCGCGACCTGGTACGAGAAGCACGACCTGAGCACCACCGACATGCACCCGTTCATCCACGCGTTCACCCCGGCGATCAACCCGCCGTGGCAGACCCGGACGGACTTCACCATCTTCCACGGCATCGCCAAGGCGTTCTCCGCGCTGGCGGCGACGCACCTGGGCGTACGCAAGGATCTGGTCGCGGCGCCGCTGCTACACGACACGCCCGATGCCCTGGCCACCCCGCACGGGATCGTGCGCGACTGGCGCGACGGCACGACCCCGGCGACCCCCGGCGTGACCATGCCGAAGTTCATCGTGGTCGAGCGGGACTACGGGGCCATCGCCGACAAGATGGCCGCGCTCGGCCCGCTGCTCGACCGGCTGGGCACCACCACCAAGGCCGTGACCGTCGACGTGAACCCCGAGATCAAGCTGCTCGGCGAGATCAACGGCCGGGTGAACGGCGGCGTCGCGGACGGTCGGCCCCGGCTGGACACCGACATCCGGGCGTGCGAGACGATCCTCGCCCTGTCCGGCACCACCAACGGCCGGGTCGCCACCGAGGGCTTCGAGTTCCTCGAGCGGCGCACCGGCCAGCGGCTGGCGGACCTCGCCGCCGAGCACGAGGGCAAGAAGATCCGCTTCGCGGACACGCAGTCGCGGCCCGTGCCGGTCATCACCAGCCCGGAGTGGTCGGGCAGCGAGCACGGCGGGCGCCGGTACTCGCCGTTCACCATCAACACCGAGCGGCTCAAGCCGTGGCACACGCTCACCGGCCGGCAGCACTTCTACCTCGACCACGACTGGATGAGCGAGCTGGGCGAGGAGCTGCCCGTGTTCCGGCCGCCGCTGGACATGCACAAGCTGTTCGGCGAGCCGCGCCTGGGCCGCAACGGGGAGCTGGAGCTGACGGTGCGCTACCTGACGCCGCACTCCAAGTGGTCCATCCACTCCGAGTACCAGGACAACCTGATCATGCTGACGCTCTCGCGCGGCGGCCCGACGATGTGGATGTCCGAGGTGGACGCCCAGAAGGTCGGCATCAGGGACAACGACTGGATCGAGGCGGTCAACCGCAACGGCGTCGTCGTCTGCCGGGCCGTGGTCACGCACAAGATGCCCGAGGGCACGGTCTACATGTACCACGCCCAGGAGCGCGTCATCGACGTGCCGAAGGCGGAGATCAACGGGCGCCGGGGCGGCATCCACAACTCGCTGACCCGCCTGCTCATCAAGCCGAGCCACATCATCGGCGGGTACGCGCAGCTCGCGTTCGCCTTCAACTACCTCGGCCCCACCGGTAACCAGCGCGACGAGGTCACCGTGATCCGCCGTCGCTCGCAGGAGGTGACCTACTGATGCGCGTCATGGCGCAGATGTCGATGGTGATGAACCTCGACAAGTGCATCGGCTGCCACACGTGCTCGGTGACGTGCAAGCAGGCGTGGACCAACCGCTCCGGCGTGGAGTACGTCTGGTTCAACAACGTCGAGTCGCGGCCCGGCCAGGGGTACCCGCGCACGTACGAGAACCAGGACCGGTGGCAGGGCGGCTGGGTCCGGACGAAGACCGGGCGGCTCAAGCCGCGCGCCGGCGGCCGGATCCGCAAGCTGTTCTCCATCTTCGCCAACCCGAAGCTGCCGTCCATGCAGGACTACTACGAGCCGTGGACGTACGACTACGAGCACCTGCTGACCGCCCCGGCCGGCGAGGACACGCCGGTGGCCCGGCCGAAGTCGCTGCTCACCGGCGAGGACACGAAGATCACCTGGTCGGCGAACTGGGACGACTCGCTCGCGGGCGGCAACGAGGTCGCGTCCGGCGACCCGATCCTCGCCCAGGTCTCGGGCAAGGTGAAGCAGGAGTACGAGAACGCCTTCCTGTTCTTCCTGCCCCGCATCTGCGAGCACTGCCTCAACCCGTCGTGCGCCGCGTCGTGCCCGTCGGGCGCGATCTACAAGCGGGCCGAGGACGGCATCGTCCTGGTCGACCAGGACCGCTGCCGGGGCTGGCGGATGTGCGTGACCGGGTGCCCGTACAAGAAGGTGTACTTCAACCACCGCACCGGCAAGGCGGAGAAGTGCACGTTCTGCTTCCCGCGCATCGAGCTCGGCCAGCCGACGATCTGCTCGGAGACGTGCGTGGGGCGGCTGCGCTACATCGGCCTCATGCTCTACGACGCCGACGCCGTGGAGAAGGCCGCCGCCGTCGAGAACGAGCACGACCTCTACGACGCGCAGCGCTCCGTGTTCCTGGACCCGACCGACCCGCGCGTCATCGAGGCCGCGCGCCGCGACGGCATCCCCGAGGACTGGATCGAGGCCGCCCAGCGCTCGCCGATCTGGCAACTGATCATGAAGTACGAGGTGGCGCTGCCGCTGCACCCGGAGTACCGGACCATGCCGATGGTCTGGTACATCCCGCCGCTGTCGCCGGTCGTGGACGTGCTGCGCGAGACGGGCCACGACGGCGAGAACGTCGACAACATCTTCGGTGCCGTCGACGCGCTGCGCATCCCGATCGACTACCTGGCCGGCCTGTTCACCGCGGGCGACCCGCTGCCCGTGCGCAACGTGCTGCGCCGGCTGGGCGCGATGCGGGCCTACCAGCGCCGGGTCAACCTCGGCGAGGAGCGCGACGAGGACATCGCCGCCGCCGTCGGCATGACCGGCCAGCAGATCGACGACATGTACCGGCTGCTCGCCGTCGCCAAGTACGAGGACCGTTACGTCATCCCCGCCGCGCACGCCGAGGACGCGCACCGCCTCGAACAGCTCGGCACCGAGTGCAGCCTGGAGTACGAGGGCGGCCCCGGCATGGGCGGCGGCGGCCCGTACGGGCAGGGCCCGTTCGGCGAGTCGTCCGGCACCCCGCAGCCGATCTTCGACGAGAACTTCCACATGCTGCGCAACCGGCAGACCGCCGACACGATGGCCGCCCCGGAGGACAAGCACGCCCGCGTCAACCTGCTCAACTGGGACGGCAAGGGCACGCCCGACGGTCTGTTCCCGCCCAAGGAGGACAAGTGAACGCCGTGGCCGCGCGGGCGGCCTCGCTCCTGCTGCGCTATCCCGACGAGGCGGTGCTCGCCGCGCTGCCGCTGGTCCGCGACGCGCTGGCCGAACTGCCGGCGTCGTTGGCGGACCCGCTGCGGGCGGTCGCCGACCACCGGGCCGGCGCCGACCCGCGGACGCTCGCCACCGAGTATGTGGAGCTGTTCGACTTCCGGCGCCGGTGCTGCCTGCACCTGACCTACTACACGTCCGGCGACACGCGTCGGCGCGGCGAGGCCCTCGTGGGGTTCGCCGCCGCGTACAAGGCGGCGGGCCTGGAGGTCGTCGACGGTGAACTGCCCGACTACCTGCCGGCCGTGCTCGACCTGGCGGCCGCCCACGACGGTGGCTGGCGGCTGCTGCGCGACCACCGCGTCGGCCTCGACCTGCTCGCCAAGGCCCTCGCCAAGGAGAACTCGGTCTACCGCCACGCCGTCGAGGCCGTGCTCCTCATGCTCCCCCTCGCCAGCGCGGCCGACCTGGCCGCCATGGCGACCCTGGCCCGCACCGGTCCGCCGGTCGAGGAGGTCGGGCTTGAACCGTTCGGACTCGTGGACACGACCGGAGGTCGTCGATGAAGGTCCTGCTCTGGGTCGTCTTCCCCTACCTGTGCCTGACGATCCTCGTCGGCGGCGTCATCTGGCGCTACAAGTACGACAAGTTCGGCTGGACCACCCGCTCGTCGCAGCTGTACGAGAACCGGATCCTGCGCTGGGGCAGCCCGCTGTTCCACGTCGGCGTCATCATGGTCCTCTTCGGACACATCGGCGGCCTGCTCGTCCCCAAGGCGTGGACCGAGGCGGTCGGCATCACCGAGCACATCTACCACCTGTCGGCGGTGTTCATCGGCACCGTGGCCGGCCTGTGCACGTTGATCGGCCTGTCGATCCTCGTCCTGCGCCGCCGCCTCACCGGCCCGGTGTTCGCCGCGACCACCAAGAACGACAAGGCGATGTACCTCGTCCTGCTCGGCGTCATCGTGCTCGGCCTGCTCGCCACGTTGAAGGCGAACGTGGCCGGCGACGGCTACGACTACCGCGAGACGATCTCGCCCTGGTTCCGGTCGCTGTTCTACCTGCGCCCGGACCCGGACATCATGGCCGGCGTCCCGGTGAGCTTCCAGTTCCACATCCTCGCCGCGTTCGCGCTGTTCGCGTTCTGGCCGTTCACCCGCCTCGTGCACGCCTTCAGCGCCCCGATCGGCTACCTCACCCGCCCGTACGTCGTATACCGCAGCCGCGACACCCGTCCCGGCCTGCGCCCGTCCCGGCCCGGTTGGGAGGGTCCGCCGCGCGCCCCCACCGCCGGCGGCAGCCCCACCCGATCACGCCGCTAGTAGTGCTTTGTTAGGTTGGCGTGTCGTTGGGGTCGCTGGGTGATGTGCGTAGTTTCAACCTCCAGTGACCCCTGACGAGCTTTCGGTTGTGCGGCAACGTCTTGAGGCGTTCGCGGCGGATGTCTTTGTGCCTTTGGCCCGGTCGGATCAGCGGGCCAAGGGTGTGACGTATCTGCGAGGGCTGTTGCTGGATGGGCGGCAGCGGGACCGGCCGCGGTCCGTGCTGCGAAGGCCCGACAGCGCAAGACGTTGAAGAACGCGCCGCGCGTGACCGCGCCCGCGCCAGCTGGTCGCGACGCCCCCGCCGAGGTGGATGTCGAGGCGGTGACGAAGGCGGCGCGACTGCGTCGAGAGCGGTGCGCGATCCCGGACGAGGAGAACCACCGCCCGAAGTGGGCCTTGGCCGTGGAGATGCTCGACGCGCTTGCCGCGCACGGGCTGCGCCCGCCGTTGCTGGCCGCGGACGCCGGCTATGGTGACAACTGACGACGCACTCAACTTGGCCGAGCACGTCGCCGCCGCCGGCCGCGACACGGCCCTCACCGTCTCCTGGCGTGAGGGCAGCAAAGGCCTGCTCACCTCCCAGTTCGTGCTGCTGCGCGTCCGGCCGGCCGGGCATCGCATCCCGCGCGACCTCAACGGCAGCCTGCCCGAACGGTGGCTGATCGCCGAATCGCCCGACACCGAGCCCGAACCCGTCACCTACTGGCGATCCAGCCAGCCCGCCGACACCAGCCCGACCGAGCTGATCCACACCGCGAAGATCCGCCCGGAAGGGCGCGATGCTCAACCTCGTCCTCGCCACTGTCGGGTTCCTGGTCAACTTGGGGCGTGGGCGTTGCTCGGGCCACTCGGCCCCGGCGCCCCGAGATCAGGGCCTGCTGGATGGACTCTCAAGGCTCATCGGGGCCCCTCGGCGCGATGTCGAACAATTGGTTCGCGTGAACGTGAGCGTGACACAGGTTGGGACCGACGAAAGGCTTCAGCGAGATCTCGACATCGTCCTCGCCCATCTGGGCCAACGCCCCGACCAGCAGACCCCGGTGGATACCGCACACCACTTCAGGGTAGACACGGGCCAGGTCCAGGAACGGGCAGTCGACCAGGTCGATTCGGCACGATCGCCCGCCGCCGGTCGTACTCACGTCGGCGCTGTAGCCCCAACGCCGCAGTATGTCCATGAGCCGGCCGATCTTCGTCAGCCAGGCGCCGGGGGTGGCCGCCGGACCGGTCCGTTCCAGCTCGACGTGCTCCTGAATCCAGCGTGCGCCCGTCTGTTCGGGGGTAACGTTCGAGTCGAACGCCTCTGAGAGAAGTCCCGCCAGCAACTTCAGATGGGTCGCAGACCGGTCGGGCCGGTCTGCCTCCGGCGCGAGGACGTAGACCTTGCGGGGTCGCCCGACACCGAACGCCGTCGTGAAGTGCGACAGCACGAGCCCTGCGTGTTCAAGCTGATCAAGATGGAAGCGCATGGTCGTGACGTGCATACCGAGTTCCTGAGCGAGCTGGACTGCGGTCGCTCCTCCCGCCTCTACAACCTTCTCCCCAGGTTCGCCCCCGCGTGCAGCGACCCGCTCCAGGGCATCGACGATCGCACGCCGCACCGGCGACGTGAGTAGGGCCGCAGCGGTCTCCTCCGACTTCGTTCGTTGCGCCCGCACCTGCCTCACGATCTCGAGCACCTCCAGGACTGCCCATAGTTCAAAAGACCCTATTTAAAGGACCCTAGTCCTATAGGTGACCTCACGTCCAGCCTGCTTAGACTGCATCATCCCTGTTCAAGGATGGTCATCTCGAAGAAATAGATGATTGAAGTCCGCTAAAAGGAGCCCGATGTCGTCGTCGATCACCGAACCGACCAGCGCCCCGCGGATCGATGCACCCGCCTCCGGCGCCGCGCCCCGTGAGCGGGCCGGGGCCACCCGCGTGCTGGCACTGTCGACCGTCGGTTTCACCCTGTTGTTCGCCGCCTGGCTCATGTTCGGCATCCTCGGCAAGCCCATCAGCACCGAGTTCGGGCTGTCCGAGGTCCAGCTGTCCTGGATCGTCGCCGCCGCCGTCCTGAACGGGTCTCTGTGGCGCCTCCCCGCCGGGATGATCACCGACCGCATCGGCGGGCGGAAGGTGATGACCTTCCTGCTGCTCGCCTCGGCAGTGCCCGCCTACCTGGTGTCCAAAGCTGATTCCTACGCGATGCTGCTCGTCCTGGCGTTCTTCGTCGGATTCGCCGGCAACTCGTTCAGCGCCGGCATCGCGTGGAACTCCGCCTGGCAGCCGCGCGAGCGCCAAGGGTTCGCCCTCGGCGTGTTCGGCGCCGGTAACGTCGGCGCCTCGGTCACCAAGTTCGTCGGTCCCCCGTTGATCGCGGGCACCACCGTCGGCGCTACCTATCTGGGCATCTTCCCGGGCGGCTGGCGGTTCATCCCGGTGCTGTACGCCGTGCTGCTGGTGATGATGGCCGCGGCCACCTGGTTCCTCGCGCCCCACCACGATCAGGCGCCCGGCGCGTCACAGCCGTTGAGCCGGCAACTCGCTCCGCTCAAGCAGGTACGGGTCTGGCGCTTCAGCCTGTACTACGTCGCCTTCTTCGGCGCCTATGTCGCGCTGGCCGCCTGGCTACCGATGTACTACATGGACAACTTCGGCGTCTCGCTGCAGGCAGCCGCCTACCTCACCGCCTTCTACATCTTTCCGGCGTCGCTCCTGCGCCCCGCCGGCGGCTGGCTCTCGGACAAGTTCGGCGCACGCCGGGTCATGTACTGGTCGCTCGCCACCATGCTCGTGAGTACCGCCGTGCTGATGATGCCGAACGGCCACCTGGTCATCGACCACGCCGACGGCAGCCAGACCGAGCACCTCGGTTACACGATGGGTCTGGTTCCGTTCGCCCTCCTGGTCTTCCTGCTGGGATGCACCATGGGGATCGGCAAGGCCGCCGTCTACAAACACATCCCGGAGTACTTCCCCGACAGCGTCGGAGCCGTCGGCGGCCTCGTCGGCATGCTCGGAGGCCTGGGCGGATTCTTTCTTCCCCCGCTGTTCGCCTACACCAAGGCCTGGTCCGGTTTTCCATCCAGCACGTTTTTCGTCCTGTTCGTCCTGTCAGCCGTGTGCCTGGTCTGGATGCACCGCACCGTCGTCCACATGCTGCACACCGAGTCACCCGACCTGGCGCGTCACATCGAACGCCCCACGACAGCCTATCCGGAGGGAACGGCATGAACACCCCAGCACCAACACGATCCGGTGAATGGCTGCAGTCCTGGGATCCCGAAGACGAGACCAAGTGGGACTCCCGGCTGGCCTGGAGAACCCTGTGGATCACGACCTTCTGCCTGACGCTGGCCTTCGTCGCCTGGTTCCTACCGAGCGCCATCATCCCCAAGCTGAACGCGCTGGGCTACAGCTTCAGCAAAACCCAGCTCTACTGGATGGCGGCGATACCAGGCCTGTCCGCCGGACTGTTCCGGCTCGTCTGGATGACCCTTCCCCCGATTCTCGGGACCCGGAAGATGGTGTCGCTGACCACGCTGCTGCTCATCGCCTCCACCCTGGGCTGGGGAGTGCGGGTCCAATCTCCCACGGCTCCCTACTGGGAACTACTGACCCTCGCCTTCCTCGCCGGCATCGGTGGCGGCGCCTTCTCCGGCTTCATGCCCAGCACCTCCTATTTCTTCCCCCGCGCCAAGCAGGGCACCGCGCTGGGCATCCAGGCCGGTCTGGGCAACTTCGGCGTCTCACTGGTCCAACTGCTGACGCCCTACCTGATCGCCGTCTCCTTCTTCGCCTTCCTCGGGGACAGCCAGGACATGGCGGTTCCCGGCAAGCCGGCCAAGGAGGTCTGGTTCCAGAACGCCGCCTTCGTGTGGATCCCACTGATGCTGATCGGCGCCGTGCTCGCCTGGACCATGCTGAAGTCGGTGCCGGTCAAAGCCAACATCCGGCAGCAGTTCGACATTTTCAACAACGTCGACACCTGGCTGATGACCGTCCTCTACATCATGACCTTCGGGACCTTCTCCGGGCTGGCCGCCCAGTTCGGGCTGCTCATGTCGAACCTGTACGGCTCCGGCAACCCAGACATCGTGCAGGGCACCGGCGCCAGCGCCCATATCCTCATCAACGGCTACGCGCTGCCCGACCCGGTCAAATACGTCTTCCTCGGCCCACTCATCGGCGCCGGCGCCCGCGTCGTTTTCGCCCCCCTCACCGACCGAATGGGCGGCGCCATCTGGACGCTGATCTCGGGGCTCGGACTGATCGTCTCCATTGCCTGGACCCTCCCTAGCCTTACCCCGGACCTCAGTTCCGCCGCCGCCCTGGAATCGGACTTCAACCAGTTCCTCTGGGGCATGCTCGCGATTTTCCTCTTCGCCGGGATCGGCAACGCCTCGACCTTCAAACAGATGCCGATGATCTTCGAACGCCGGCAGGCCGGCGGAGTGATCGGCTGGACCGCCGCCGTCGCCGCATTCGGACCGTTCTTCTTCGGCGTCGGCATCACCACCATCGGCGCCACGGCCTTCTACGCCGTGGGGATCGCCTGGGCGGCGATGTGCGTAGCCATCACCTGGATCCGGTACGCCCGCAAGGGCGCGCCGCGACCGAGCTGAACGGGAACCCGCGAAGATCAGGCGCAACGCTCTGTCCCCCGCGGCTCCGGCGTGGCCGGGTGACCGGACCGGTCCGGTCACCCGGCCGGGCGGCGCAGCGTGAGCGAGTGGAACGGGTGGTCGTGGTCGACCATCGGCACCCGGTGGCTGTCGACCACCTCGAAGAGCTCCCGGGCCGCGGCGATCGTCTGGTCCTCGCTGCGCCAGGCGAAGAAGCGGTGCGGCTCATGGCGGTCCCACTCGACGATGCCCTCCTTGCCCACGCCCCCGTAGGCGCCCAGGAAGAACAGCCCGCCCGGGACGAGCACGCGACGCGGCCCTGCGCACGGCCGGGTTCGTCGTCCTCGCCGTCATCGCCCGCCCCACGGGCGGCTGGCTGTCCGACCGGTTCCACCCGGTGCCCGTACTCGTGTGGTGCTTCTCCGGGGTGGCCGGGTTCGCGGTGATCCAGGCGTTCCAGCCGACGCTGGTGCCCGTCGACACGATCGCCTTCCTCAGCATGGCGGCGCTGCTCGGCGCGGCCAGCGGCGCGGTGTTCGCGCTGGTCGTGGTCGGCGCGGCCGGTGGCCTCGGCGGCTTCGTCCCCCCGCTCATCATGGGCTGGGTGTACGGCTCGGAGGGCTCCTACGCGATCGGCCTCATGCTGCTGTCCGACATCGCACTCGCGGCGGCCGTCTACACCGGCGTCAAGATGAGCGGCCTCGCCCGGAAGCCGGAACCGGCGGCGGTGCCGCCGGTGAAGAAGACGGCGGCGAAGCGGCTCGGGCGCGCAGCCGGCGCAACATCCGGGCGTCGGTGAAGCCCACCGCGTGCGCGGCGGCGTCGACCGTGGCGCCGTGCCCGATGAGGTGCTCGGCCCGCTCCACGCGCAGGACCTGCTGGTAGCGCAGCGGGGTGAGCCCCGTGGCCCGGTCGAACAGCCGGGTCAGGGTCCGCTCGCTCACCCCGCCCGCCGCCGCCAGCTCGGCCAGCGGCAGCGGGTCGGCGAACCGGGCGTCGATGACGTCCTGCACCCGGTGCACCGCGTCGTTGACGTGGGCGCGGTGCCGCAACATGGCGCTGGCCTGCGGCTCGTCGCCGTTGCGGCGGGCGTACACCACCATGCCGCGCGCGGCACGGGCCGCGAGCGCCGGCCCGTGCCGCGCCGCCACCAGATGCAGCGCCAGGTCGATGCCGCTCGCGATGCCGGCCGAGGTCACCACCCGGCCGTCGGTCACGAACAGCACGTCCCGCACGACGCTGACCCGCCGATGCCGGGCGGCCAGCAGGTCCTGCAGCTCGTGGTGGGTGGTGGCGCGCCGGCCGTCGAGCAGCCCGGCGCGGGCGAGCGCGAACGCGCCCGCGCAGACGCTCGCGACGGTGCCGCCGGCCCGGTGGTGCGCGACGAGGCGGTCCAGCGTCGCGGCCGTGAACCTGTCGTCCCAGGCCGCGACACCCCCCGTCCGCCAACCAGGCACGAACACCAGATCGTCGGCGGTCAGCTCCGGCCAGGCCAGGCTCGCGCCCAGCGGCACGCCCTGCGCGGTCGGCACGTCCTCCCGCTCGCCCACGTAGTGCAGTCCGTACGCCGCGCCGAGGGCGGCGGCCGTGTGGAAGACCTGCGCCGGGCCGGCGAGGTCGAGCAGGTGCACCCCGGGGGCGAGCAGGAAGACGACCTTCGTCACGCGACGATCTCGTCCACGGTCGCGATGGTGGCGAACCGGCCGGCCAGCGCGTACTCGGTGCGGGCGATGATGTCGTCGACGTGCAGCGTGCGCGGGTCGGCGAGAATCTCCGCGACGGGGCGGCCGGCGGGCGCGTCGCGGTGCTCGATCGGGTTGGTCGCGGTGGCGTCCGTGACGAACGTGACCGTGTAGCCGAGGTCGTACGCGACGCGGGCGGTGGTCTCCACGCACTGCTCGGTGCGCAACCCGCAGACGACCAGCTCGCCCACGCCGGCGGCCGTCAGCAACCGCTGCAGGCCCGTGGTCGTGAAGGCGTTGTGGGCCGTCTTGGTGAGCACCGGCTCGCCCGGGAGCGTCTCGAGGCCGGCCATGAGCCGCACATACCCGCTCGCCGGGTCGAACGGGGTGCCCGTGCCCAGGTCGGTGTGCAGCAGCCAGACCACGAGGTCACCGCTGGCCCGGAACGATTCAGCCAACCGGTGCACCTGCTTGGCGACGTCCGGGTTCGAGATCGCGGCCCAGATCGGCAGTTGCCGGAAGGACTCCTGTACGTCGATGACGACGAGTGCTCGCTTCATGCCCCCGATCCTGTCCCCCGCGACCCCCTGCGCGGCAGGCACCATCATGCCCGGGAGCGGACCGATCCGGTCAGCCGGCCGGGCGGCGCAGCGTGAGCGAGTGGAAGTGGTGGTCATGGTCGGTCATCGCCACCCGGTGGCTGTCGACCACGTCGAAGTACTCCCGGGCCGCGTCGATCATCTGCTCCTCGCCGCGCCAGGCGAAGAAGCGGTGCGGCTCGTGGCGGTCCCACTCGACGATGCCCTCCTCGCCCACGCCCCCGTAGGCGCCCAGGAAGAACAGCCCACCCGGGACGAGCACGTCACGGATGGCGGCGAGCACGGCCGGCAGGTCGGCCGTGGGCACGTGCAGCAGGCAGTTCACCGCGTACACCGCGTCGAACGAGGCCGGCGGGAAGCCCAGGTTGAGGAAGTCACGCACGTGGGCGTCGAGGCCCTTGGCCCGGCAGCGCGCCACCATCTGCGGCGACAGGTCGGTCGCGACGACGGTCAGGCCGTTGTCGCGGAAGAACACGCTGTCGTGGCCGGTGCCGGCGCCGATCTCCAGCAGCCGGACCGCCTTCGCGTCGCGGAGCCGGGTCAGGAACGCCGACCGCTCGACCAGCTTCCACTCGGCCTTGATCTCGGCGTCGCGCATCGCGGCACCGCCGTCGTACGCGGTGCGCAGCCGGTCCAACAGGTCGTCATAGCGGAAGCTCGTCACCGTGCCTTTGTAGCGGATGGGCCCGCCGGCCGCCGACCCGGAGGACGGCGACCGGCGGACCACCGGCTACGGGTTGAAGGTGAAGTTCGCGGTCACCGTGCCCGTCCGGGGCACGGCGAGCGTGTCGGCGCCCGCGAAGGTCTTCCCGTCGCGCCACCAGACGTGCCCGCGCACCCCGTCGACGGAGCCCTCGAGGCTCAGGTGCACCTTCTGCGGCCCAAGGACCCACCCGCGGTACGTACCGTCGGCGTTGACCTCGATGTAGCTGCGGAAGTCGTGCGTCCTCGCGTTGAGGACCGTGACCAACAACCAGTTCTGCTGGGTTCCCGGCGCTGACGTCACCACGCCGGTGACCAGGGTGCCCTTGCGCATCGGCAGGTTGTACGTCGTGGTCGCGCCGACCCGCACCTTCACCGTGGTCGCCGCCGAACGCTCGGCCACCGCGCCGGACCACTGCCCGGCGTAATCCGGGTGCCAGAACGACAGCTTCCACGCGTACGGCCCGAGACCGTCGAGCGTGTACGCCCCGTCGGTGTCGGTGGACCCGACGATGCCACCGGCCTGCATGCCCGCGATGTTGGCGTACGCGCCGAAGATCGGCTGGCCGGTCGCCCGGTCCGTGACCTTGCCCGAGATGCTCCCCCGCTTGTCGAACCGGACGGTCACCTTCGTGACCACGCCCTCGCGGACGGTGAACACCTTCGCCTCGTCCTGGCTGCCCACACCGCCGCGCGGGCCGACCCACTGGGCACCGTGCACGTCGTCGTAGACGGGCGCGAAGAACTGGTAACGGTCCGGGGTGATCCGCTCGAACGTGTACCTGCCCTCGTCGTCGGTGCAGGCGAAGCCGCCGTAGCTCGGCCCCGGCTCCGGCGCCCGGTCCACCAGCTTCGACGCCAGGCAGGCGTTGGCGATCGGAGCGCCGGTGCCGGCGTCCACGGCCGTGAACTCGATCGAGCCGCCCGCCGTGAGCGCCACCGACCTGGTGACCCGGTCCCCGGCGGCGACCCTGATGTTGTCGATCGTGCCGATCACGTGGACGCCGTCGTCGACGGTCACCGAGTACACCCCCGCGCCGACCTCGAACTCGGCGACCCCGGTGTTGGTGCACCGCTGGCCGTTGCTCGTGCCGTTGAGGATGGCGCAGAAGCTGTCCACCTTCGCGCCGGTCCTCGCGTCGGTCGCGGAGACGAGGATGCTGGCCGCGCCGAGGAACGTCTCCTCCAGGAAGACGGGATCCCCGGTACCCACCACGAACTGCCGCGCGTCCCCGGCGGTCGTGGCGCGGTGGTACCACTGGACCTGGCCGTTCCACTCGAACCTGGCCGTGTAGGTGCCGGGCCGGACGGGCAGCTGCCACTGGCCGTACGCGGTCGTCCGGTAGGTCCGGCCGGTGGTCACCTCGGTGAGCTCGACCGTCGCGCCGTACGCCGCCTCGCTGTTGTCCTGGAAGAGGTTGCCCCAGACCGTGACGGACGGGCGCGCCTGCGCGTCCGCGACGACGGACCCGCCCGCCGTCACGGTGATCGTCTGGGCACCGGCCTCGTCATCGCTGTCGGGCCACCACTGCTCCAGCTGGTCCCAGTAGACCTGGAGGCGCAGCTTGTACTGCCCGGGGAGGAGGTTCAGCCGGTACCGGCCGTCGGCGTCGGTGTACACGGCCATCACCCCGGTGCCGTTGACGAGGCGGGCCTCCACCAGCACGTTGGCGACCGGCTGGCCCTGGTCGGTGACCACGCCGGTGATCTCGCCCGTGGCCAGCAGTTGCTCGTCAACGACCGTCGGCGCGCCCAGCGCGACGGTGATCGGGTCGGCGTCGGCCAGGCTCGTCCTGCCGTGCACGTACTGCGTCGGGTTGAACCCCGGCCACCTTTCCACCGACAGCTTGTAGGTCCCCGGGGCCAGGAAGCCGAACGTGTACCCACCGTCCGCGTCCACGGCCACACTGGTCAGCCGGGCCCCGTCGGTGCTGTAGAGGACGACCTGGGTGTCCGTGGACGGGCCTCCGGTCGCGGTGGTGATGTGGCCGGTGATCCCGCCGTGCGGGAGCGCCTGATCGTCGAGGACCTTCTCCTCACCGATCGCGGTGAACGTGAACGTGCCGGCGGACGCGTGGTCGGCCTTGCCCGGCCACCACTGGACGACCTGGTAGCCGGGCAGCATGATCCGGAGCTTGTAGGTGCCCAGCGGGATGTTGACGATCCGGAACCGGCCGTCGGCGTCGGTGCTCCCCGACCGCACCGAGACGTTGGGGTTGGACGCGGAGTAGACGGTCAGGTAGGCGTACTGCACCCCGACCCCGTTGTCCATGATCCGGCCGGTGGCGATGCCGCCCGGGCACCCCGCGAGCGGTGGGGAGGTGACGTTGACGACCGGGCCCGACGCGGCCGCCGTGGTCGGCGCCGCCGTGGTCGGCGGGCACGACGACGGTGGCGGCGGGGGCGGCATGGCGGACGACCGCGTCACGGTCGGCGGCCTGGTGGTGCTCGGCGGCGGGGTGGCGGGCGCGGACGTCGTGGGCGCGTCCGTGGTGACGGCCGGGCCCGACGGCTCCGTCGTCGCGGTCGCGGCCGCGGCGGCGACCGCGCCGGCGTTGGCCGGGGCGGCCAGGGCCGGCAGGGCGAGGAGACCGACGGCTGCCACCGCAGTCATGACCCCCGCCAGCATCGATCTGATCGACATGGTGACCTTTCTGGGAACGCGNCGACGTCCGACCCGTGACCCGGGCCGGACGTCCCCCCTTCCTCCCCAGGTGGACTAAGGGGTGATGGTGAAGTCGGCGGTGAGGCTGCCGGAGGTGGGTACGGAGATGGTGCGGCCGCTGGGGAAGTCGGTGGCGGTGGGATACCAGCGCTGCACCCACGACCCCGCGACGCTGCCGTCGAACAGCAGCTTGATCCGTTGTGGACCGGCCGCCCGCAGGCGGTACCGGCCGTCGGTGCCGACCTGCACGTAGGCCATCACGTCGTAGGTCTCGGCGTTGACCGCCTTGATGAAGCCCCAGTCCAGCGCCCTGCCGCCCGGCCCGGTGGCCGTGCCGGCGATGAGCGTGCCGGTACGCAGCCTCACGTCGTACGAGGAGATGGTGTTGACTTTGACCCTGATCCCGGTCGCGGTCAGGCGGTTGGTGCCGCCGCCCGACCACTGGCCCGCGTAGTCGGCGTGGGTGAACAGCAGGGGCCAGGAGTACGGGCCGAGGCCGTCGATCGTGTACCGCCCGTCGGCGTCGGTGCCGGTGCCCTTGCCGCCCGCCTCCACCGTGACGTCGGCCACCGGCCGGCCGGTCGCCCGGTCGGTGACCACGCCGGAGATGGTGCCGGCGCCGTCGAGCCGCACGGTCACCCGGCTGGTGATCCCGCCGCGCACGGTGAGTACGCGGGCGGCCGCCTGGCTGCCCACGCCGCCGGCGGCGCCGACCCACTGCGAGCCGTGCTCCCCGTCGTACGCCCCGGCAAAGAGGTTGTACCGGTCCGGTAGCACCCGGGGCAGCGTGAGCCGGCCGTCGGACCCGGTGCAGGCGCTGTTGCCCTCGGCGAAGTACGGCGGCCGCCCCACCGGCACGGTGTTGAGGCAGACGCCGCTGACCGCCGCGCCCGTGCGGGCGTCGACGACCGTGACGTCGATCGTCCCCGCGCGCCGCAGCGGCACGTTGACGGTCCGGCTCTCCCCACCCGCGACGCGCACGTCGGCGACAGAGTTGATCAGGTGGACCTGGTCGTCCACGGTGACCGTGTAGGTGCCCTCGCCGGTGCGGAAGGCGACCGCGCCGTCGGTCGTGCAGGTGTTCTCGTACCGGCCGCTGCCCTGCAGCGTGGCGCAGAACGTGGTCACCCGCGCGCCGCTGGTGGCGTCCGTCGCGGTCACGGTGACGGTGCTCAAGGGCAGCAGGGTCTCCGTGAGCGTGGTGTCGGTGTCGGCGGTCACGACGACCACCTCGGCCCCCTCGGCTGAGGTCTTACCGTTCGCCCACTGGATCTGGTCGGTCGTCTCGTACCTGACGAGGTACCTGCCGGGGTGCAGGCGCAGCGACCACTCGCCGCCGCTGGGCGTGCTCGTCCGGTACGTCCGGCCGGTCGTCACGTCGGTCATCTCGACGGTGAGGAACCCGGGGTCCCCGCCGTCGGCGGCGACGACGCGGCCGACCGCGCGGCCCTCCGGCAGCGCCGTCTCGTCGGCCACGACCGTGGCGTCCTCGGCGACCGTGATGACGTCGGCGTCGGACTGGACGTCCCGGCCGCGCCACCACTGGTCCACCTCGCCGTCGGCGGGGTCGAAGTGCAGCTGGTACGTGCCGGGGCGCAGCCACAGCCGGAAGGAGCCGTCCGCTTCGGTTCGGTTGATCATGCTCACGCCGCCGGCGGTGGGGAACGCCTCGACGCGGACGTTGGCCAGCTTCCGGCCGCCCATGGTGTAGCTGCCGGTCACCTGCCCGAGCGGCAGCAGGCTCTCGTCGAGCGTCGTGCGCGCGCCGGTCGTGACGGCGTACGTCGGGGCGGCGCCGCTGGTGGCCTTGTCGGGGGCGTACTGGACGGGCGCGCCGTACCGGGCGGCGGCCGCCGCGAGCTTGTAGTCGCCCGCCTTCACGTAGGGGAACAGGTAGGTGCCGGCCGCGTCGGTGTACACGGTGCCGACCGGGGTCCCGGTCGCGCTCAACAACTGGACGTACGCGTTCGCGACCGGGGCGCCGGCCGCCGTGGTGATCCGGCCGCCCAGCGAGCCGTGCGGGCGGGCGTACTCGGTGATGGTCTGTTCCTCGGAGCCCGTGACCGTGATGACCGTGGCGGTGGCGGCGGTCTCCTGGCCGGGATGGAACTGCAGGAACCCGTAGGGCAGGTCGAAGCGGAGCTTGTAGGAGCCGGGCAGGATGCCGGCCAGCCGGAACCGGCCGTCGGCGTCGGTGGGCGCGGTCTTCAGGGCGACGCCCGAGGAGTGCAGCAGCGCGACGGTGGCGCCCGCGACCGGGGCGGTGCCGTCGAGCAGCTGCCCGGAGATCGCGCCGCCATCAGCGGCCGCCGCCGGGGCGGTGCCGAGTGCCGCGGTGAGGAGAAGGGTCAGGATGACGGCGCACAGCGCGCGTCCGGGACGGATGGACATGGTGACCTCACGGGTGGAGACGGGACGAAACCGCGAGCACCCGAGACGATAGAACAGGCTCTATGTCCAGCGACCCAAGGTTGGACAGTGGATTTGAGAACTCAGACGGTCGGCGTGTTCCCGTCGTCGGCGGACACCCCGAGCACGCCGTCGACCTCGACGAGCGCGGCGCTCAGGTCGCCGACGTCGCCGGTGCCCTGCACCGTGAACCAGACCGCGACCGTGCTCGCCTCGCGCTCGTGGTCGTGGTGGTCGACCGTGAGCTCGCTGACCACGAAGTCCCGGCGGGTGCATTCGGCGAGCGCCCGACGGAGCACACCGTGGCCGTCGAGGTAGGTCAGCCGGATCCGCGACGGCACGAACCGCGACCGGGGCAGCCGGTTGGCCACCCCGGTGAGGCCGTAGATGACGAGGAAGTGCGCGGCCGTGCCGGCGATCGCGAGCAGCCAGAGCCCGGCCCCGGCGGCCAGCCCCACGGCGGCGGTGACCCAGATGACCGCTGCGGTGGTGAGCCCGTGCACGGCGTCGCGACGCACGAAGATGAGGCCACCGCCGATGAACCCGATGCCCGACACCACGAGCGACGCCATCCGGGACGGGTCGAGCTCGACGTTCTCGCCGACGACGTCGGCGAAGCCGTACTTCGAGATCAGCATGATCAACGCGGCGCCGAGCCCGACGAGGGTCGTGGTGCGCAGGCCGGCGCTCTTCTGGCGCATCTCGCGCTCCAGACCGATCGCGGCGGACAGCAGCAGGGCCAGGCCCAGCTCCCCGAGCTGGGTCCACCCCTGCCCCGCCAGCGTGGCCGCGACGGTCACGACCTCAAGCCTAGGCGGTCACTGGCCGGTGCGGCCGTCGATGCGCTCGCGCAGCAGGTCGGCGTGGCCGGCGTGGCGCGCGTACTCCGCGAGGGTGTGGACCAGGATGCGGCGCAGCGACACCGGCTCGCCGGTGCGCTTGCTGATGCCGGTGTCGTCCAGCGACGCCGCCGCGGTGATCCGCCGCGACGTCTCGACCTGGGCGCGCCAGAGCTTCAACGCGTCCTCGAAGCTGCCGCTCAGGTCCTCGAAGTCCTGCTCGGGCCACTCGTCCGAATAATTGATCATAGGCACGTCGCGACCAGCGAACTGGATCTCGAACCACCACTGCTCGACGCCGGTCAGGTGGCGGATGAGCCCGTGCAACGACAACGTCGACGGCGACACCGACCGCTCGTTGAGCGCGTCGGCCGGCAGACCCGCGCACTTGAGCGCCACGGTCTCCCGGTGCCAGTCGAGGTAGGCCGTGAGGATCTCGCGCTCGTCGCCGACCAGCGGGAGCGGGCCGCGCTCGCCGCCGTCGGACCACAGCGGGGAGTAGTTCTCCTCGGGGATCTCGTTCATACTTCGTACCCTGCCAGGACCCCCCGACAAAAAGGGACCCGATCGTGCGCTCGGGCAGCTTCAGCTACGGCATCGACGTGCGGTGCACCCCCGCCGAGGCGATGGCCCTCATGTCCGACTTCCACCGCCACCGCGGCCTGAACCCCTACCTGGTGGCCGTCCGCGAGCTGCCGCCGGGCCCCGGCGCCGTGCGCAGCCTCGCCATCAGCGACCGCCTGCGTTGGGGCCCGTTCGCCTTCCGCACCACGTACCGCGCGGACATCCTCTCCCTCACCGACCGCGAGGTGATCACCCTGGCCACCCAGTGGCCCCGCACGACCCTGCGCAACCACACCACCGTCACGGACGCCGGCGACGGCACCGTCCACATTGGCGCCGACATCACCTTCACGGCCCCGAAACCCTTGTTCGGGTACGGGTTCCGCACGGCGAAGGCGGTTCACCAGGGCCTCGCGCGGCGTGTCCGCGAGACCCTGGACCGGCCCGCCATCGACGATGATCGTGACCGCTAGGGTGTCGCGCATGACCGAGCGAAGCGAGGGCATCATCCGGCTCAGTGGTGGTCATGGCGACGCCTCGCGGAGCGGGGCGGCGTCATGACCTTGCCCCAGGGCCTTGATCAGCTCCTTCGGGACGGCATCGTGCTGCCGCCCGGCCGCCTCGTGACGCCTTCGGGCGGTCCCGGTGACCCGGCCTACTGGTTGAGCGACGGCCCCGCGCCCGAGGGTCTGTGGGAGCGGCTGCACGAGGCGCACGAGCGGTCGGGCCTGTGGCCGCTGCTCCTGTCGGGCCTCGACGGCGACGCGGAGCGCCCGTGGGGCGTCGGCGAGGTCCACATCGTGCCGCTGACCTCGCCCGACGACCACGACGCCGACGCCGTCCTGTCGGCCTGGTGGACCGACATGAACACCCCCGACGACGATGATTCCGACGACGCGTACCCGGCCGAGCTGGCCGGCGGGCCGGACGGCGCCGACCCGTTCGGCCTGCCCTGGCCGGGCCTCGCCCCCGCCGGCATCCTGGAGACGCCCCCCGACGGCCGCGCTGCCGAGATCGCCGCCGCGCTTACCGGCCCCGCCCACCGGCTCGGCCTCGTCGCCGCCGGACGGGGCGCCGACGCGCTCACCGTCGCCGGCTGGTCCGGCCCGATCAACCACGCGCAGGACACCGCCGAGATCTCGGCCGTGATCCGCGACTGGGAGGACCGCTTCGGCGCCCGGGTCATCGCGGTCGGGTTCGCCACCCTGACGCTGAGCATCGCGGCACCGCCGATCGACATGTCCCACGCCCGCGAGGTCACCAACGAGCACCTGGCGTTCTGCCCGGACAACATCTGGCAGCAGGGCCCGGGCTCGCTCCCCGACTACGCCGAGGCCCTCCTGGGCGCCCCCATCTGGACCTTCTGGTGGGACTGAGGGGTCACAGCAGCTTGAATGCCCACTTGACGGTGCAATAGCTGGCACCGGGCCGGGCGACGGTGCCGTCCAGGCGCTCGACGACCGGCTGGAGCCCGTCCAGCCGCAGCGTCTCGCCCTTGCGCACGAACAACGCCTGATCGAGGGTGATGAAGTGGCAACTGTTGTTGACCATGATCTCCCGGATCATGAGCATCTTCGGCGCCACGATGCGATCCCCAAGCAGCTGCATACGCGGATGATCGCACGCCTCGGGGTCGCGTGGCTTGCAGGTTTTGCGCTTCGCGGGCGACGGGTAGCCGCAGAACCTGCAAGCCACGCTACGCGGCATCCGCCGGCGCCTCGTAGCATCTGTGCACGTGGAGAGGCTGCCCGTACAGGAGGTGCTCGGCGAGGTCGTCGAGGCCGTGCGGGGCGGGAGCGCGGTTCTCGTGGCGCCGCCGGGGACGGGGAAGACGACGCTCGTACCCCTCGCGCTGGCGGATGGTCTACCCGGCACGGTTCTCGTCGCCGAGCCGAGGCGGATCGCGGCGCGGGCGGCGGCCCGGCGGATGGCGGAGCTGCGCGGCGAACGGGTCGGCGGCGCCGTCGGGTACAGCGTCCGCGGCGACCGGCGGGTGGGACCCGGCACGCGGGTCGAGGTCGTCACCACGGGACTGCTCGTGCAGCGGCTCCTCGCCGACCCCGAGCTGGCCGGCGTCGGCACCGTCATGATCGATGAGTGCCACGAACGGCATCTCGACACGGACCTCGCGCTCGCGTTCCTGGTGGAATGCCGGCAGACGCTGCGGCCTGACCTGCGCCTCCTGGCGACCTCGGCAACCGCCGACGCTGGCCGGGTCGCGGAACTGCTCGACGCGCGGATCGTCACCGCGCCGGGGGCGTCGCACGACGTACGCGTGCTCTGGTGCCCGCCGGAGCGACCGGTCCGGCCGCCGCACGGGCTGAAGGTCGACCCCGCGTTCCTCGACCACGTCGCGGCGGTGGTGCGCCGGGCGTGGCGGGAGACCGAGGGGGACGTGCTGGTGTTCCTGCCCGGCGCGGGTGAGATCGCGTCCGTCCAGCGGCGCCTGGCCGACCAACCGATCGACGTCCTGCACGGCCGGCTGCCGGCGGCGGAGCAGGACGCGGCACTGCGCCCGCGACCCGGGCGTCGGGTCGTGCTCGCCTCCGCCGTCGCCGAGAGCAGCCTCACCGTGCCGGGGGTGCGGGTCGTGGTGGACTCGGGGCTGGCCCGGGTGCCGCGCGTCGACCACGCCCGCGGCCTGGGCTCGCTGGCCACCGTACGGGCTGCCAGGGCCAGCACCGTCCAGCGGGCCGGCCGGGCCGGGCGGGAGGCACCCGGGGTGGTGTACCGGTGCTGGTCGGCGTACGACGACGAGCGACTGCCCGCACAGCCCGAGCCGGCGGTCGCCGTCGCCGAACTGACCGGCTTCGCCCTGGCCCTGGCCTGCTGGGGGCATCCGGACGGGGCCGGGCTGGCCCTGCCCGACCAGCCGCCGGACGCGGCGATGCGGGTGGCGCGCACGACGCTGCACGCGCTCGGTGCCGTCGACGGCGAGGGCCGGGCGACACCCCACGGGCACCGCATGTCGCGGGTGGGCGCGCACCCCAGGCTCGCCCGGGCGCTGCTCGACGGCGCGCCGTCGGTCGGCGGACGGCCGGCCGCCGAGGTAGTGGCGATCCTCGCCGACGACTCGCTCGCCGCAGGCGACGACCTGGCCGCGGCGTGGCGGCGCCTGCGCGACACCCGCGACGCCCGCTGGCGCGCGGAGGCCGAGCGGCTCCAGCAGGGTTCGGCGACCGCGCCGACGAACCTGCCCGACGACCTGGCGGCCGGGCTCCTCGTCGGCCTGGCGTACCCGGAGCGGCTGGCCAGGCTCCGCGGCGACCGTTACCTCATGGCCGGCGGCACGGAAGCGGCCCTCGCGCAGGGTTCGCCGCTGACCGGGCATCCGTGGCTCGCGATCGCGGTCGCCGACCGGCAGCCCGGCGAGGTCTCGGCCCGGATCCGGCTCGCCGCCGCGATCGACGAGGACACGGCGCGTGAGGCCGGCACCGCGTTGCTGGCCACCGTCGACGAGGTGACGGCGGAGGGCGCGGAGCGGCGGGACCAGCTCGGCGCGATCATCCTGAAGCGGCGGGAGCTCAAGGACCCGCCCCGTGAGCTCGTCGAGCAGGCGCTGCGGTCGGCGCTGGAGAAGCAGGGGCTGCGCTGGACGGCAGAGGCCACGCGGCTGCGGCAACGGATGGACTTCTGCCACCGGACGCTCGGCCCGCCCTGGCCGGACGTGAGCGACGCGAACGTCATCGCCCACGTCGACCTGGCCGCCACCTCCCGTCTGTCCAACGTGGACCCGGAGCGGACGCTGCGGAGCATGCTGCCGTGGCCGGCGGCCGAACGGCTGGAGCACCTGGCGCCCGAGCGCCTGCCGGTGCCGACCGGCTCGCTGGCCCGGTTGGACTACAGCGACCCGCAGGCGCCCGTCCTGGCGGTAAAGGTCCAGGAGGCGTTCGGCTGGCTCGAGACGCCCCGCATCGGTGACGGCCGGGTGGCGGTCCTGCTGCACCTGCTGTCCCCCGCCGGCCGACCCGTCGCGATCACCCGCGACCTGGCGTCCTTCTGGCGCACCGGATACCCGCGGGTGCGCGCGGAGCTGCGCGGCCGCTACCCACGCCACCCCTGGCCGGAGGACCCGACAACGGCGACCCCGACCCGCCGGACAAACCCCCGCCGTTGACGGCGCGTAGCCCGCAGGTCCTGCGGCTTCCGGCACGGACCGTGGCCGCAGAACCCGCGAACCAAGCGACGATCAGGACGAAGCCCGCATGCCGAGCCACTGTTCGGCGCCCCAGGCCTCGAACCGCTCCACCTCCGTGAACCCCAGCTTCGCGGCCAGGCGCATCGAGGCGACGTTGGCGCTCTGGGTGGTGAGCACCACCGGCTCGCCGGGAAGCGCGCCGGCGAGCCAGTCGAGTGCCGCCGCGCACGCCTCAGCGGCGTACCCGGATCCCCACGCCCGCGGCAGGAACAGGTAACCGAGATCGGCCTTGCCCGTGGCAGCCGGGCGACGGTGCCCCGTCGCTCTCCGGAGCAGGACCTGGCCGATCATCGACCCGTCGAGTTCGACGACGAAGCTGCCGGGCCACCGCTCCGGTGCCTCGGGCAACTCGCGCTCAAGCTCGTCACGCGGCCGGGGGCCGCCGAGGTACGTGTGCACCTGCGGCGAGGCGAGCAGTTCGATGAACGCCGCACGGTCCCGGGTCTCGGACGCACGCAGTACGAGCCTTTCGGTCCTGATCGGCTCGGGCGGCCACGCCACGGATCCCAGTTCCTCCATCCGCGCACGCTAACAGGCGGCCACCCGGGAAACCGGATGCGGCGGCCGGGCGGGCTGGCTACCGTCCGGGCGTGGCCCACACCTATCCCCCGCTGAACGTCGAGGTCCGCACGCCGCGCCTGACCCTGGCCGGTGCGTCCGACGAACTGCTGGAACGCCTTGTGCCGCTCGTGCGGGCCGGGGTCGCCGACGCCGAGCCGTGGCCGTTCGACGACCCGATCTCGTTCTACGCCGACAGCCCTGACCGCGAATGGCAGTGGCTGCGCGGAATCTGGGCCGGCCGGGGCCGGATGAGCCCGGACGCGTGGCGGCTGTACTTCGCCGTGCTCGTCGACGCCGAACCGGTCGGCATGCAGGACCTCATCGGCCGGAACTTCACCCGGTTCGGCACCGTGTCCAGCTTCTCGTGGCTGGCTCCCGGCAGCCGCGGACAAGGGCTCGGCAAGGAGATGCGGGCGGCGATCCTGCACCTGGCCTTCGCCGGGCTGGGCGCGCGCGAGGCCGGCAGCGACGCCTTCGCCGACAACGCGGCGTCCAACGGCATCTCCCGTGGCCTGGGCTACGAGCCGAACGGCACGGACTGGGACACCCGCCGCGGCGAGCCGGCGCGGATCCAGCAGTGGCGGCTCACCCGCGACGCGTGGGAACGGATCCGCCGCGACGACATCGAGCTGACCGGCGTCGAGGAGTGCCTGCCCGTACTGGGCATGAGCTAGCGGCACCGGTCCACTGTGTCATGTTCGCCGGCGGCCAGCCACCACTGTCGATGCGCGGCGTGCCCGCCGGCGTTTGGACCGTTACGCCTGGAACCCAGCGCGGAATTAGTGCCTTACGGTCCAGACGTCGGCCTGCTCCGGTGACGCGGAGGGGTCCGCACTCGCACGGGAGCGAAGATCGCGCGCGTGGGGCCGGTCAGTCGGCGAGGCGGAACAGAAGGGTCGTCTCCCACTTGTTCATGTCGGGTTCGACGGTCGGGTCGGTGTGATAGACCTCGAGCCGGCAGGCCCACACCTCGCCCTCCTCCGCGAGTCGGTAGTCGAACTGCAGGCCCTGACCCTCCGCCCAGCTGAGCAGCTCGCCGGTCACGCCCGCCAGTTCGTCGGGGTGGCCCACGTGCGTGACGGTGGCGTAGCGGCCCGCCGGCAGGATCCCCGCGACGATGTCGCCCTCCCCCTCGACCGGCTCGGCGACGGGCACGCCGACCTCGATGACCAGCGTGGCGGCCATGTCGATGACGTCGTACTTGAAGAAGGGCGCGTCGGCCGGCGCGATGCCGCGCTCCCCCAGCCACCCGAAGACCTCAGGCAGGCGGTCGCCGGCCGCGGCGATGGTGTCCATCGTGACCTCGCACCGGATCCCCACATAGGGCTGGGCGGCACGCGTGACAACCGACGGAGCAGCAGAGTTACTGACCATCATCAGACCCTACCCGTACTCCCCCGATGAGCTAGCGTCGCAACGGTGAGGGAGCTGCTGCCGGCGCTGCCGGAGAACTGGGAGCGGTGCCTGGTGGTCGCCGCCCACCCCGACGACATCGAGTATGGCGCGGCCTCGGCCGTCGCGCGCTGGACGGCGCAGGGCAGGACCGTCACGTACCTGCTGGCCACGCGCGGCGAGGCGGGCATCGACGGGATGCACCCCGAGCAGGCCGCCGTCGTGCGCGAGGCGGAGGAGCGCGCGGGCGCCGCCGAGGTCGGCGTCGACGTGGTCGAGTTCCTCGACCACCGGGACGGGATGGTCGAGGGCGGGCTGGCGTTGCGCCGCGACATCGCCCGCGTGATCCGTCGGCACCGGCCGGAGATCATGGTGACGGGCGCGTTCTCGGTCCGGATGGTCGGCGGCCTGACCAACCAGGCCGACCACCGGGTGGTCGGGCTCGCCGCCCTGGACGCGGCCCGCGACGCCGGCAACCGCTGGATCTTCCCGGAGCTGCTGGAGGAGGAAGGGCTCGAGCCGTGGGGCGGCGTGCGGCTGGTCGCCGTCGCCGGGGCGGAGACGCCCACGCACGGCGTCGACGTGACCGGCGAGCCGCTGCAGCGGGGCATCGCGTCGCTGGCGGCCCACGCCGAGTACACGGCCGGCCTGGGCGGCGGCGGGTTCGACCCGGCGCCGTTCCTGACCTGGATCGCCGAGGGCAGCGGCTACGCCCTGGGCGTCGAGCAGGCGGTGCTCTTCGACGTGCACGAGCTGATCCCGTCCGGGCCGCCGCCGTGGGTCAGCACGGCTGACTGAGCCCGTACCGCACGGTCGCCTCCGTGCTCGCGGTCGTGACAACCACGGGCACGCAGGCGGGCCGGCCGCTCCACACGCCGCCCGCGTACACCAGCCACGGCCGGCCCGGGTCGCGCGCCGGGCAGGCCGGCACCCGGATCCGCGCGACCGGCCCGTCGGCCGGTCCCCAGTCGACCGCCGCGCGTCCCGCCCACTGGGGCGCGACGGCGACCTCGACGGCCGCGCCGGCCCGCACCAACAGCCCGAACTTGGTGAACCACCGCGCCGACGGGTCGTCTCCGCCCTGGTCGGACGCCTCCCGCAGCTGCTCCTCCGGCAGGGCGACGTCCCCACCGATAACCAGATAATCGTCCGGCGGCGCGGCCACCGCGTCGATCACCCGCGCACAATCCTCGGGTACGGGCGACGCGCCGACGCTCGGGGCCGGGGCAGCCGATCGCGACCCGGGCGTGCACGCGGCGACGCCCACCACCACAACGCCCGCCACCAGGCAGCGGATCAGCGGGCCGGCGACGCCGTCAGCCATTGCGGCCGGCCGCGGCGCGGGCCAGGTCGGGCACGAGGTGCTCGATCGCGTACCCGATGCTCAGCGGGGTGACGCTGCGCAGCGTCAGGAACTGGTCGCGGCTCAGCGCCAGGTAGCCGCCCCGCTGTACGACAGCCAGGCTGGTGAACGTCCGCCGGCCCTGCAGGACGGCGCGCAGCGTCTCGT
Source organism: Luedemannella flava (assembly GCF_039528515.1). Lineage (NCBI taxonomy): Bacteria > Bacillati > Actinomycetota > Actinomycetes > Micromonosporales > Micromonosporaceae > Luedemannella > Luedemannella flava. Next base: position 12,093 of record NZ_BAAALT010000086.1, on the reverse strand, counting down.
CCGGGAAGTACACGGCCAGTACGTCGATCTCGGTCAGCGGGCTCAGGTTCGACAGCGGGACGATCCTCGGGGTCTTGGCGCCGCTCGGGCTCACGACGGCCGGCGCCAGGGTCATACCCAGCTCGGTGAGCAGTCGTACGCCCTGGTCGGCGGGCGTGCGGAGCACGCCGAGGGAGCCGGCGTCCCACATCTGGCCGAGGACGAACCGCTTGCGCGCCAACGCGGGGTGCGCGGCCTTCGCGGCGTCGATCTTGGCCTGCGTGTCGCGGATGACGGCCTCGCCCTTGTCGACGAGGTTCACCGCCTTGGCGACCTGGCGTACGGTCGCCTGCCACGGGTCCTCGGCCTCGTCCGTCTCGTACGCGGTGGTGGGCACGACGCCGGCGAGTCGCGGGTACAGGTTGCGGATCGTGCCGTCCGCGCCGGCCAGGATGAGGTCCGGCCGCAGTTCCAGGACGTCCTCGGCGCTGACGCCGTTGTCGCCGGCGCGCAGCACCACGGGGTTGCTCGTCAGCAGCGGCGTCGCCCAGGCGCTGATGCCGGTCAGGCCGGAGGACTCGGCCACCGCGATGGGTTGCAGGCCCAGCAGGAGCAGCGCGTCCAGGTCGCCGTCGGAGAGGGCGACGATCCGCTGCGGCGGCGCGGGGATGACGGTTGTGCCGAGCGCGTGCGTGATGTGGACGGGGTACCCGGGGCCGCCCGGCTGCCGGGCCGTCGACGACGGCGGGTTATCCCCGTCACACCCGACCGCGAGCAGAGTCAGCATCACCGTTGCGACCAGCGTCCCCACCCGGGCCGGCCCATAGCGCGTCCACACAGCGCCGAGTATGTCAGCCGGCCGTCACGCCGCCTCGCCGCCCGGGGCGGGCATCGACGACAGTGCGGCCGCCTTGACCGCGAGATAGCGGCTCTCCTGCAGGTTCTGAGTCATCGCCGCCGCCTGTCGGTAGCACTGCCGCGCAGCCGCCGGATCCCCAGCCATCTCCAACAGGTGCCCGCGTACCGCCGACAGCCGGTGGGTGTGCGCCATCCGCTCGTCATCGTCCAATGTGCCGAGTAGGGCCAGGCCGACGCGCGGCCCGCGCACCATCGCCAGCGCCACGGCCCGGTTCAACGTCACGACCGGGCCGGGCGCCAGGCGCTCCAGCACCTCATACAGGGCGAGGATCTGCGGCCAGTCGGTCGCCCCGGCCGTGGGCGCCTCGTCGTGCACGGCCGCGATGGCCGCCTGGATCTGATAGGGACCTCCGGAAACCCTTCCGAGTACGCCGGTGAGCAGGCGCACCCCCTCGGCTATCTGGTCGGTGTCCCATCGCGAGCGGTCCTGCTCGGCGAGCGGCACCAGCCAGCCGTCGGCGTCGACGCGGGCGGCCCGGCGCGCGTCGGTGAGCAGCATGAGTGCCAGCAGGCCGGTCACCTCGCCGTCGTCGGGCAGGATCCGGTGCAGGCGCCGGGCGAGCCGGATCGCCTCCGCCGTCAGGTCGGCGCGGCTGATCTCAGGGCCGGACGTCGTGGCGTACCCCTCATTGAAGATGAGGTAGAGCACCTGCCGCACCACCGCGAGCCGGTCCGCCCGCTCCGCGGGCGGCGGCGTCTCGAAGCGCGCGCCCGCCTCCCGGATGCGCTGCTTGGCGCGGCTGATGCGCTGCGCCATCGTCGCCTCGGGCACGAGGAACGCGCTGGCGATCTCGCCGGTGCGCAGGCCGCCGACGGCACGCAGGGTCAGGGCCAGTTGGGCGGGCCGGTTGAGCGCCGGGTGGCAGCACAGGAACAGCAGCGTGAGCGTGTCGTCGTGGTCGGCGACCGGGTCGGGTGGGCGCACGTCGAGCGCGGCCGCGGTCTCCTCGCGACGCGCCCGCGCGGTCTCCGCGCGCACCGTGTCGACGAGCCGCCGGCCCGCCACCGTCACCAGCCAGCCGCGCGGGTTGTCCGGCACGCCCTCGGTGGGCCACTGCGTCGCGGCCGCCAGCAGGGCCTCCTGCACGGCGTCCTCGCACGCGTCGAAGACGCCGTACCGGCGCACCAGCGCGCCGAGCACCTGCGGTGCGAGGTCGCGCAGGAGGGTCTCCACGTCTCACAGCTCCGGCGGTCCGCCGGGGATCGGCCGTATCTCAAGCTTTCCGGAGTACGCCACGATGCGTCCCGCGATCTCCAGAACGCGCTGCTCGTCGGCGACGTCGACAACCCAGAAGCCGATCAGTGACTCCTTCGACTCGGCGAACGGGCCGTCCGTCACGACCGGCGTCCCGTCGACCATCGTCATGGTCTTCGCCTGGACGGAGTCGGCGAGACCTTCGCCGAAGACGAACTCGCCGTTGGCGGCGAGTTCCTTGTCGAGGTCGGTCATGAACTGGATCATCTCGGTGATCCACTCCTTCGACTTCTCCTCCATCATGGTCCCGGCATCGCCGAACATCATGATCATGTACTTCATCGGGCCCTCCTCGCTCCGCAGCGATTACACACCTTGGTCGGAGCCGGCGCGCGGTTCTCGACACTGTTATCGGAGTCCGATATCGGCGTCATGGCCGCTCGCGGCGCCGCACACTGAAATCGGGCGGTCCCGCCCGCGCACCGCAGCACGCCCGAGGAGGCACCGATGACCACCGTGACCTCAAACGACGTCCGCGCCCTCGCCGTGTCCGGCCTCGACCACCCGGTGCTGGCCCTGATCGACGACGCGGTCGAGATCCTCCCGGCCGCCGACGTCCCCGAAGGTGCGCGAGTGATCTACACGCGCGAGGCGCTCAACCGCGACCTCGGCGACGAGGTCACCGACATCGAGGTCGACCTGACGGCCGGCCGCCTGACCGCCCTGGTCACGGTCACCCCCGCCCCCTGACGCATTCACCCCACCGGCCGCCGCTCGCCCGCGAAGGCGCGAATCCGCCGACCTCCCGCGCCAACTGCCGCAACCCCGCCGGCACGCCCTCACCAACCGTCCACCTGTGGCGAGGCCGGAGCGCCCGCCGCCCGCCAGATGTGCACAACCCGAGAGGTCCCGTCGTTCCGCCCCGCCACATGGGCGCATCTGGCGGGCGCTGGCGGCCACGGGCCGGGGCCGCCGGCCCACCGATGGTGATCTTGGCAGGCCGTTCCGGATGAGGCACGGAGTAGCGCATAGAGCAAGGCGAGTACGTCGCCTTATACCACCTTTTGCGCCACAAAAAGGATGGTATTCCAAAATAGTAGGGCGACCCTCCAACCCAACCCCGAAGGTCACGACCAAGGCTTGACGACGCCGTTTGCGCAGCTCACGACCAACTGGGCAATAAACACGGATTCCTCCCGAGCAGCCTCGTCGCGAGGTCACAAGGGGCTCGGGGAAAACTGAGGAAAACTTGAGGGCAGAGGCCGTCACCCTCCGCGATCATCCGGAAGCACTTAGTCGATCAAACACCGTGACCAGGCGTTATCTTGATTCGGATGGATGTGTCATGTCCGTAACATCGGCCGAACGGCCCGTGGTGGTAAGCCGGATGGCTACCCCAAGATGTCTCCCGTGACAGCACGCCATCGCAGGCCCCATTCCACCGGCACCGCCAGCCGGGTAGTTCTCGGCATCGTGACCACCATCGCGGTCGTAGGAGGCTTCCTCACGCTCGTGGTCCTTCAGCGCCGAGGCTCCTCCTGCGAGGGCGAGCTGCGACTGAACGTGGCCGCCGCCCCCGAGATCGCCGCCGCGGTCGAGCCGGCCGCGCAGGCCTGGGCGAAGACCGCCACCGGCCCGAACAACCAGTGCGTCTCCGTCGACGTCGTCTCGGCGGAACCCGTGGACGTCGCCGCCGCCATCGCCACCGCACACGGTGTGCCGATGCGCGAGATCGGCCAGGCCGACGGCAAGACGAAGCTTCCCGACGTGTGGATCCCCGACTCCTCGACCTGGATCCAGCGCCTGCAGGCGGCCGCCGCCAAGGCCAAGGCCGGCAAGGGCGAGACGGTCACGCCGGCCCCGGGCCAGGCCACGGCGTCGGCCAACCCCCAGGCCGCCGCGCTGGCCAACAAGCCGCTCGTGCCCGAGAAGGGCACCTCGGTCGGGCGCAGCCCGGTCGTGCTCGCCGTCCCGGAGCCGCTCGCGGCGACGCTCGGCTGGCCGAAGAAGCAGGTCACCTGGCCGAAGCTGCTCCAGACGATGAACCAGGGCACCCCGATGCGGGTGGGCATCGTGGAGCCGACGCGCAACGCCGCCGGCCTGTCCGGCCTGCTCGCCATGGCCGGCGCCGCCCAGGCGTCCGGCGCCAAGGCGCAGGAGAACACCGTGGCGGCGCTGCGGGCGCTGGTGAAGGGCAAGTCGGCGCTGACCGCCGACCTCCTCGCCGAGTACCCGAAGGACACCGACCCGGCCACGCTGGCCACCAAGCTCGGCGCCGCCCCGCTGCCCGAGTTCGCCGTGGTGTCCTACAACGCCAACGAGCCGCCCGTGCGACTGGCCGCGATCTACATGGAGCCGTCGCCGCTGGGCCTGGACTACCCGTACACGATCCTGCCGACCATGGCGCCGGAGAAGTCGAGCACCGCGAACGGCCTGCTCGCCGCCCTGCACGGCGACGAGTACGCCAACGCGCTCGCCAAGGCCGGCCTCCGGGCCTCCGACGGCAAGACCGGCGCCGGCTTCTCGGCCCCCACGGGCGCGCCGGCCTCCATCGCCGCCGACAAGCCCGCCGACGTGGTCTCGATCATCAAGTCGCTGACCACCTGGTCGGCCGTGACCGCACCGTCGCGGATGCTGGCCATCATCGACGTCTCCGGCTCGATGGGCCAGCTGGTCCCCACGGCGGGCGGCGCGACCCGCGAGCAGGTCACCGTCGAGGCGGCCAAGGGCGGCCTGGCGCTGTTCGACGACGACTGGTCCGTGGGCCTGTGGACGTTCTCCACGTTCCTCGACGGCAACAAGGACTACAAGCAGCTCGCGCCCATCGCGCCGATCGCCTCGCAGCGCAACAAGCTGCTGGCCGCGCTCAGCGGCATCCGGCCGAAGGAGGGCGGCGCCACCGGCCTCTACGACACGGTGCTGGCGGGCTACCGCGAGGTGAAGAAGGGCTGGGCGCCCGGCCGGATCAACTCCATGGTGATCCTGACCGACGGCGAGAACCAGGACTCGGACGGCATCTCCCTCGACACGCTGCTGACCACGCTGCGCAAGGAGGCCGACCCGAACAAGCCGATCCAGGTCATCGCGATCGGCATCAGCGAGGACGCGAGCAAGGCGGAACTGGAAAAGATCACGAAGGTTACGGGTGGCGGCGTCTTCATCGCCAAGGACCCGGCTCAGATCGGCGACATCTTCCTGCAGGCCATCGCCCTGCGGGCCCAGTAAGTGACGGGCGATCCGCACAACTGGCTGGAAGAGATCGACAGCGACCGCGCCCTGACGTGGGTGCGGGACCGCAACGCCGAGACGCTCACCTCGTTCGCCGCCGGGCAGGACTCTGCCCGGCGGCGGGCCGACCTGCTCGACGTGCTCGACGCCGACGACCGCATACCGTGGCCCAGGCTGTATGAGGGCCACCTCTACAACCTGTGGCGGGACGGGGCGCACCCGCGCGGGCTGTGGCGGCGCACGACGCTCGAGAGCTACCGCACCGCCGAGCCCGCCTGGGACGTCCTGCTCGACCTCGACCGGCTGGCGGCCGACGAGGACGAGAACTGGGTCTGGCAGAGCGCCCGGGTGCTGCGGCCGGGCTGCCGGCGGGCGCTGCTGTCGCTGTCCCGCGGCGGTGCCGACGCCGCGGTCGTCCGGGAGTACGACCTGGTCGAGCGCGCGTTCGTGACCGACGGCTTCGTCCTGCCCGAGGCGAAGAGCATCGTGTCGTGGCGCGACCCCGACACGGTGTACGTCGCGACGGACACCGGCCCCGGCTCGATGACCACGTCCGGCTACCCGCGCACGGTCCGGTTGTGGCGGCGGGGCACACCGCTGGCCGGGGCGCCGGAGGTCTTCGCGGGCGACCCCGGGGACGTCCTCGTCTGCGCGTGGCGCGACCACACGCCCGGCCACGAGCGGGACTTCGTGCTCCGCCGCACGGACATCCACAACGGCCGGTTGTACGTGCTCAGCGACGACGGGACGACGCGGCACGTCGACGTGCCCGACGACGCGTGGCTCGAGGTGCACGGCGCGTGGCTGCTGATCCGGCCGCGCACCCCGTGGACGGTCGGCGACGCGACCTGGCCGGCGGGCAGCCTGCTGGCCGCGCCGTTCGCCGGCGTGCTCGCCGGCCGGCCGGAGGTCACCGCGCTGGTCGTCCCGGACGGGCGCACGTTCCTGCACGGCATGGCGCGCACCCGCGACAACGTGCTGCTCACGCTGATGACGGACGTGCGCACGCGCCTCGAGGCGCACACCGCAACCGAGGCCGGCTGGCGCGCCGAGCCGGTCGCGACCGAGGGGGTCAACCACGTCGAGGTGTTCGCCACCGACCCCGACGTCGACAACGGGTACCTGCTGGTCACCACCGGCTTCACGCAACCCACGACGCTGTGGCACGGCGTCGTCGGTGCCGGACCGGCCGAGCGGCTCAAGCAGGAGCCGGCGTTCTTCGACGCGTCCGGGATGACCGTCGCGCAGCACTTCGCGACCTCCGCCGACGGCACCCGTGTGCCGTACTTCGTGGTGGACTCCGGTCCCGGGCCGGCGCCGACGCTGCTCACCGCGTACGGCGGCTTCGAGATCTCACTGACGCCCCACTACAGCGGTGTGACGGGCCGTGGCTGGCTGGCCGACGGCGGCCGCTACGTGGTCGCCAACATCAGGGGCGGCGGCGAGTACGGCCCGGCGTGGCACCAGGCCGCGCTGAAGGCCAACCGCCCGCGCGCGTTCGAGGACTTCGCGGCCGTCGCGCGCGACCTGGTCGCGCGCGACCTGGCGACGCCGGCCACGCTCGGCATCGAGGGCGGCAGCAACGGCGGCCTGCTCACGTCGGTGATGCTGACCCGCCACCCGGACCTGTTCGGCGCGGTCGTCATCCAGGTGCCGCTCACCGACATGCGCCGCTACCACCTCCTGCTCGCCGGGGCGTCCTGGATGGCCGAGTACGGCGACCCTGACGACCCCGCCGACTGGGCCTACCTGCGCGAGTACTCGCCGTACCACCAGGTACGGTCCGGGGTGGACTATCCGCCCGTGCTCGTCACGACCTCGACGCGCGACGACCGGGTGCACCCCGCGCACGCCCGCAAGCTGGTCGCCCGGCTGCGCGAGGTCGGCGCGGACGTCACGTACTACGAGAACATCGAGGGCGGGCACGGCGGCGCGGCCGACAACAGCCAGCACGCCTTCCTGAACGCCCTGGTCTTCGCCTTCCTCTGGCGGCGACTGACCGCCTGATGGCGGGTCCGCCGGAGCTTTCCACCGGTGGGCAGGCAGGATGAGGGGTGTGACCGACACGCATCCGGCGCCGCTGCTCGCGCCCGACGACCTGGCGCGACTGCGCGAGGCGCTCGTCCGGGCCCGCTACACCAGCACCGGCATCGCCGAGCGGATCGGCGCGCCGGCCGTGGAGGCGGTGCGGCGCAACGACTTCCGGGCGCTGCTGCGCGCCACCACCGACGGCGACCCCCTGGCCACGCTCGTGCGCGTGTTCATCGCCGGACAGACCGAGCCGGAGGCGGCCGTGGCCGCCGCGCTGGGCCCGCTGCCGCTGGACGCCGCCCTGGAGGCCGGTCTCGTCGAGCGCTACGGCGACGGCATCCACGCGGGCGTCGATCTCGACATCTACGGCGAGGCCGCGACGGGCAGCGGCGACGCCGAGTGGTGGGTGCTGTCCGACCTCGACGCGGACGCGCGACCCGGCCCGCTGCGCACCGACCACGTGCTCGGCATCGGCAACGCCGCCACCACCCTCGCGGGCGCCACGGTCCGCCGGCCCGTGGGCACCGCGCTCGACCTCGGCACCGGCTGCGGCGTACAGGCGCTGCACCTGTCCCGGCACGCGGCCCGCGTCACCGCGACCGACCTGTCCGACCGGGCGCTGCGCTTCGCCGCCACGACGGCCGCGCTCAACGGCGTCGAGTGGGAGCTGCTCGCCGGGGACATGCTGGCGCCGGTCGCGGGGCGCCGGTTCGACCTGGTGGTGAGCAACCCGCCGTTCGTGGTCGGCCCGGGCTCCACCCGGTACACGTACCGGGACTCGGGACGCGCCGGCGACCGTGTCTGCGCCGAGCTGGCCGGCGCCGCCGGCGACCTGCTCACCGAGGGCGGCACGCTGCAGTTCCTGGCGAACTGGCTGCACGTCACCGGCGAGGACTGGCACGACCGGGTCGCGGGCTGGTTCGCGGGCACCGGCTGCGACGCGTGGGTGATCCAGCGCGAGGTCTCCGACCCCGTGGAGTACGTGAACCTGTGGCTGCGCGACGCGGCCGAGGCATTCGACCCGCGCCGGGCCGAGGCGTGGCTGGACTGGTTCGCGGCCGAGAAGGTGGAGGCGGTCGGCTTCGGCCTGGTCACCCTCCGCCGCTCGCCTCATCCCACCCCGGTGGTACGCCTGGAGGACCTGCGGCATAGCGTCCCGCCGCCGTTCGGCCCGCACGTCGCGGAATGGTTCGACCGGCAGGACTGGCTCGCCGCGCACCCCGGCCCGGCGCTCCTGGACGCCCCCCTGCGCCGGGCCGACGGCCTGCGGCTGACCCAGGAGGCCGGGTTCGACGGCGCCGACTGGGACGTCGAACGGCAGGTGCTGACGATGTCGACCGGCCTGCGCTGGGCGGAGGAGGTGGACCCGCTGGTGCTCGCGCTGGTCTCCGGCGCCGACGGGCGGGTGCCGCTGCGCGACCAGCTCGCCGTCCTCGCAGCCGCGTACGAGACGCCGGAGCCGGTGCTCGCGGCGATGGCCGTGCCCATCGTCGCCCACCTCGTCGAGCGCGGCCTGTTGGTCCCCGCGGGGCGTTAGTCGCCCGCGGATGGCGACATCCCGTCCCTTCCCGGTCCGGTGGGGGCGAGAGAAGGGTTGCCTTCTCTCGCCCCCACGCCGGTTATTCGCTGTCTTCGTTGTCAGCTGCCGGATAGGACGTGGCTCCTGCCGGTTTGGGCACGGAGCGGCCGAGCTGCCTCGCGAGTCGGCTCTTCGCTGCGCGGTCCGGAAGACTGTCTCTGCCAGCCGCATGGATCTCGTTGCAGGTCGGGCACATCGCTCCGGGAGTGATCTCGTGATAGACCGCCTGGATGCCGAGCCAGCCCTTACGCTCGAAGGTCGCCCGCACCACCTGCATCGGGGACTCACCCCTGGGCTCGAAGTGACCCGACTGGTTGTCTATCCAGACGATGTCGCCCTGGTCATTGAGAAGGATTTCACCGGCCGCCAGCACCTTCCCGTTCCCCGCGAGGTCCTTGTGACCGGCGCCAGCCGGGCGGTTCTGCGGGTGGTAGTCGAGCGCGAGCCTGAGCTTGCCGGTGAGGCTGATGACATAGATCCAGCCATACCGGCTGGTTTCTACGTTCAGGAACCGCCAGGTGAACGGGCCGTACCCCTCGTTGATGTCTTCCGCCTCCTGTCCATAGAGTTCTTCGAACTCCTCGATGACCACACCGCTGTCTCCGCCTAGCCGGGCCAACATCTGTGGCGCGGTGAGAGCCGGCTTGCTCTGGCTTTCCCGGAGGAGGTTGAAGGCCGTGAGGGCCCTCTCCACGACCGGGTTGTTGGGTTCAGTCATGATTCCTCTCGTTTCCTTGTCCATGAACGGGACCGGACAGGGAACAGAGAACGGAACCGGCTAGGAGATACCGCCGGTCGGCAACCAGACCAGTACGTCCTGGACCGGCCAGCCGTAGAAGGTGTTCTCCTCGGCGGCGTTGTGGGCGAGCGCGGCGGCGTCCACCGGGTTGCCGAACCACGACTCCCGTGCGTACGCCGCAACGGCGGCGAGGTCCGTGTAGTACGGATCGGGACTGAAGGGCAGTCCCCGGTAGTGCTGCGGGCCGAGGAAATGGAACCACAGGGGATAGGCGAGCAAAGCCACCGAAACGCCCACGGCGATGGCGGATCCCGCCAGGAAGGTGCGGGCCAACAACCCGAAGTACCACGCCCAGGCGGTGCCGGCCAGCGCGAGCACGGCCAGCACCCGGTACGTGACGAGCGGCCCGAGAAGGAGGGTGACCGGCGTGAGCGGAATGCCCAGTCCGAGCACCGTCGTGTTGGCCATCATGTTGACGCCGTCGGGCGCGTTGACGGCATGGCTGAACAACGGGTTCTCCAGGGCGACCACAGAGCGGGCCGCACATCCCACCAGCGCCGCGAGGTACGACGCGGCGCGGCCGGGGACCGCGCCGTGTCGTCAACGGCTGTCGGTTCGGGCCGTCCGTCCCTCTCGTCGGCGGGAACCTCGACCGTCGCAAGTGGACCACGAGTCACGCACCGATGGTGACTGAGGCCCGGCCATCCCCGCATGCCCGGATGGACCTACGACCGACGTTTACACCGTATGTTCAGCGTGAGTTCTTCTCACGGCTAATCCTTCGCCAGCGCGCGCAGGCCCGAGGCACTCACGCCATACCTGGCGCGGAATGCCGCTTACCTGGCACGCATCATCAACAACGCCGCCCTCATTCCGCTATAGCGTGTTGCCGGCCCTCGACATCGAGGGAGTCCGCCGGATTTACATAGACGTCAGTCGATGGCATATCTCACGGGAGGGAACACGCATGCGGAGCAGGCTCGGGCGCGTAACCATGCGCATCGTCACACCTGTTGTTCTCGCGGTCGCCGCCATCGGAGTCGCGGCCTCGCCCGCCTCGGCGACCCCCACAGGCTGCAACTGGAACACCGACGCCTGGGGCGGCTGGGCGCACTGCACGGGTGGCACGGGACAGTTCCGCGCAGTGACCTACTGCCAGCGGGTATTCCCGATCGCCTCGTACTTCGCCTACGGCACGTGGGAGTACCCGAACCACTACAGCTGGAGTGACTGCCCCTTGGGCACCGTCTCCATCAGCACGTGGATCCAGTACCGGTAACCCGGTAGTGGGTGGTTCCGCGTCCGGTCCGGACGCGGAACCACCCACACGCCGACAGAACTATGACCAGGCGGCCAGGGCCACGTACCGCAGGGCGAGGTGGGCCCAGGCCCGCCACGCCGAAGATCGCGACGCGCTCCGCCGGGCGGACGCCGGCCACCTTGATGGCGGGGCTCGTGGTCATGTGAGGGGACGACTGGCGGGGCGGTCGTAGGCTGGCACACGTGCGCGCGCTGGTGCAGACGGTGAGCCGGGCTTCGGTGACAGTCGACGACGAGGTCGTCGGGAAGATCGGCGAGGGCCTGCTGGTCCTCGTCGGGGTGACGCACACCGACACCGCGTCGACGGCCGCGACGCTCGCGCGCAAGGTCCACGAACTGCGCATTCTGGACGACGAGCAGTCGGTGGCCACGACGGGCGCCGAGGTGCTGGTCGTAAGCCAGTTCACGCTGTACGCGGACACGCGCAAGGGCCGGCGGCCGTCGTGGAGCGCGGCCGCGCCACCCGAGATCGCCGAGCCGCTGGTCTCGGCGCTGGTCGACGAGCTGCGCGCGCGTGGTGCGCAGGTCGCAACAGGGCGCTTCCGGGCCCACATGCTCGTCGAGAGTGTGAATGTCGGGCCGCGGACAGTTCTGCTGGAGTGCTGAGGAAGGGCCGCCACAAGCCCGTACAAATGCGGTCTTTTCTTCTCGGGGTTGTCCCCCATTGGTCCCTGGAGGTGTCGCTACCTCACCGCGACTTCACGCCCGATCGTGCAGAGTCTCATCCGTGACCATCACCGCGCGCATCGATTCGGGGAGGCGACCCGCCGTGAACACCACGCTCACCGAGCCTGCCGAGCAGGCGACCCTGCCGCAGGACGCCGACTTCACGGATGGCGGTGAGGCGGTGCTCGACCTCGACGACGACCGTGGCGTTTCGGCGGACCTCGTGCGGGCCTACCTCAACGGCATCGGTCGCACCAAGCTGCTCACCGCCGAGCAGGAGGTGGACCTCGCCAAGCGCATCGAGGCCGGGCTGTTCGCCGAGGAGCGCCTGAACGACGGCACCGAGCTCGACCCGCGCCTCGCGGCCGACCTGCGCACCATCGTGCGCGAGGGCCGGGCCGCCAAGAACCACCTGCTGGAGGCCAACCTGCGCCTCGT
>NZ_BAAALT010000085.1:0-607 GCF_039528515.1 Luedemannella flava | reverse complement strand
CACCGGCGCCGGCCTGCGCGCCGACGACATGGTGATCTGCCCCGGCGGGCAGGCGGCGCTGTCGTCCGCGCTGCGCGCCCTCGCCGAGCCCGGCGACACCCTGCTGGTGGAGTCCCCGACCTACCTCGGCGCGCTCGCCGCCGCCCGGGCCACCGGCCTGCGGGTGGTGCCCGTCCCCACCGACGCCGACGGCGTACTCCCTGATCAGCTTGCGGCCGCGTTCGGCCGCACCGGCGCGCGGCTCTTCTACTGCCAGCCGTTGTATGCCAACCCGACCGGGGCGACGCTCGCGGCCCATCGCCGGGCCGCCGTCGCCGGCGTCATCCGCGACGCCGGCGCCTTCCTCATCGAGGACGACTACGCCCGCGACCTCACCCTCGACGGCGACGCCCCGCCGCCGCTGGCCGCCGACGACCCGGACGGGCACGTCATCTACCTGCGCTCGCTCACCAAGTCCACCGCGCCGGGCCTGCGCACCGCCGCGATCGGCGCGCGCGGCCCGGCCGGCGCCCGGCTGCGCGCGGCCCGCCTGCTCGACGACTTCTACGTGGCCGGCCCGCTGCAGCAGGCCACGCTGGAGTTGGTCACGGCCCCGGCGTGGCCGCGG